>NZ_JBFBBQ010000064.1:0-48171 GCF_040682775.1 Amycolatopsis sp. NPDC051106
GGTGAGATGCGGCGGATAACCCACTACACCCCGGCGTCGGGGCCTGGACGGCGCCCCCCCGGCGAGGGGCGCCGGCGGCTCGACCCCCCCCGGGGGGGGCCCCCGCCGCCCGCCGGCCGGGGGGGCGGCCCCGGGCCGGTTGGCCCGCGCAGCCCCGCCGCCGCCTCGGCGGTTGCGCGTCGTCCTCCCCCGGTCGGCCATGCTCAGCCCTCGGCGCTGAACCGCGGGAAGGCCAGCTCGCCGGCGTAGCGGGCGGCGTCACCGAGGGTTTCCTCGATGCGCAGCAGCTGGTTGTACTTGGCGATCCGCTCGCCGCGGGCCGGAGCGCCGGTCTTGATCTGGCCGACGCCGGTCGCGACCGCGAGGTCGGCGATGAACGTGTCCTCGGTCTCGCCGGAGCGGTGGCTCATCATCGACTTGTAGCCGAACGACGTGGCGAGCGAAATCGCGTCGAGCGTCTCGGACAGGGTGCCGATCTGGTTGACCTTCACCAGCAGTGCGTTGGCGGCGCGGCGGGTGATGCCCTCTTCGAGGCGGTCCGGGTTGGTGACGAACAGGTCGTCGCCGACGATCTGGACCTTCTCGCCGATGTCGGCGGTCAGGGTGACCCAGCCGTCCCAGTCGTCCTCGCTCAGCGGGTCCTCGATGGAGACCATCGGGTAGTCGCGGATCAGTTCGGCGTAGTAGGCCGACATCTGCTCCGCGCTCTTCTTGCTGCCCTCGAAGGTGTACGCGCCGTCGGCGAAGAACTCGGTCGCGGCGACGTCCAGCGCGAGCGCGACGTCGCGGCCCGGGGTGTAGCCGGCCTTCTCGATGGCCTGCAGGATCAGGTCGAGCGCCTCGCGGTTGTTCGCCAGGTTCGGCGCGAAGCCGCCTTCGTCGCCCAGACCGGTCGAAAGGCCGCGGCCCTTCAGCACCGACTTCAGCGAGTGGTAGACCTCGGCGCCCCAGCGCAGGGCCTCGCGGAAGGTCTCCGCGCCGATCGGCGCGATCATGAACTCCTGGACGTCGACGTTGCTGTCCGCGTGCGAACCACCGTTGAGGATGTTCAGCATCGGGACGGGCAGCACGTGCGCGTTCGGCCCGCCCAGGTAGCGGAACAGCTCCAGCTCGGCCGACTCGGCGGCGGCCTTCGCGACGGCCAGCGAGACGCCGAGGATGGCGTTCGCGCCGAGGCGGGACTTCGCCGGCGTGCCGTCGAGGTCGACCAGCTTCTGGTCGACGATCCGCTGGTCGACCGCTTCGATGCCGACCATCTCGGGGCCGATCTCGTCGAGGACCGCGGCGACCGCGCGCTCGACGCCCTTGCCGTTGTAGCGGCCGGTGTCGCCGTCGCGGAGCTCGACCGCCTCGTGTTCACCGGTGGACGCACCCGACGGGACCGCGGCCCGCGCCAGGGTGCCGTCGTCGAGAGCCACCTCCACCTCGACGGTCGGGTTGCCGCGCGAGTCCAGAATCTCGCGCGCGCCTACCTGCTCGATGAGAGCCACGCCATGCTCCTCGGTGCGTCGTGCCTGCGGTTTCGCGCCCAGCCTAGCCGTCGCCGCAGTTCACCCGTTGGAGGCACGGCCGGTAGCAGGGCGGTCCTCGGCGCTTCCTTAGCCGTCCGCGCGGACCGCCTGCCAGCCGGGCGGCAGCTCCACGGTCTCGGACGTCTGCTGCCAGAACGTCCAGCTGTTGCCGCCGAGGTCGGCGACGGTGAACACCCGGGCGCCGTAGGGCTGGTCCTGCGGCGGGTCGAGCTCGCCCTCGTCACCGAGTGCCGCCTCGACCCGCGCGTAGGCGTCGTCGACGTCGTCGACGTAGAGGATGTTGAGCTGGCCGACCGGCCCGTCGACGCCCTTGGCCTGCCAGTAGTCCGGCCCGACGCCCGCGATCTGGATCCGCGCGTCGCCCGCGCGCAGCGTCGCCTGGAAGACCTCGCCGGCCCCGTCGCAGAACCGGAGCTCCTCGGTGAACCCGAAGACCCTGGTCAGCCAGGCGAGCGCCGCCGTGGCGTCGGAGTAGTACAGGTAGGGCGCCAGGCCCCGGTACGGGCTGCTCATGGCGGGACAGTCCATCACGTCCCGATCGGAGGCGTGTGCAAGCCCCTCTTCCGAGGTAACGTGGGATGACCATGACGGACGCCGCAGCTGCTTCGCAGCCTCCCGAGGAGTCGCGGTTCCATGCCTTCCGCCAGGCCGAGGATCTGGTCGGGCAGCGCCGTCCGCTGGACGCGCTGAAGGCGTTGCAGCCCCTGCTGGAATCCGAAACGGACAAGCCGTCGGTCCACCTCCTGGCCGGGCGCGCGTACTTCCACTCCGCCCAGCTGCGGCGCGCCGAGCAGGCGCTCACCCGGGTGCTGGAGCTGGACCCGACGGACCACTACGCCCGGTTCGTCCTCGGCCGGACCCTGCAGCGCCTCGGCCGGTTCGTCGAGGCGCTGGCCCAGATGCGGATGGCGTCGGCGATGAACCCGGTGCCGGAGTACCTCGAGGCGATCAGCGAGGTCAAGGCGCACATCGCCCTGCGCGATTCCTGACGGCCAGTGCCGATCGGCCCCCCGGAGATCAGACTTTCGGCCGATCGGTCCGGGCCCCTCGGCCGATTCGCGGCACCCCCTCCTCCGGCGAAGCTGGTTCCAGACCGAATGAGGGAGGAACCGGAGATGTCGATCTTCGCCACGCTGGGTGCTTACGCCGGCTTGCTGCTGCTGGTGCTCATGGCCGTCACGCCGTTGTTCGCCGACCGGGAGCTCTGACTCACGGCGCGACGCTCGCCTCCGCGAAGGCGTCCGCCGCGCTGAAGACGTCCTGGCCGTACGGGACTCCCGAGTTGTAGAACAGGATCGCGCGCCACCAGCCGGCCGGGGTGCCCAGGTCGTCGCCGCCCGAACACAGGTAGCGCGCTGCCGTGAAGGCCGCGTCGTCCACGTTCTGCGGGTCCGGTGTGCCGCCGTCGCCGTTGGCGCGCTCCTGGTACTTCTTCCACGTCGACGGCAGGAACTGCAGCGGGCCGATCGCGTGGTCCCACGACTTGTCACCGTCGAGCTTGCCGCCGTCCGTGTCGTGCACCGCCGGGACGCCCGGTGAGCCGTCCAGCGGCGGGCCGACCACCGGCTTCGCGACGCGGCCGTCCGCGCCGATCGCCGAAGCGTCGAAGTCCCCGCGGCCGGCCTCGACCCGGCCGATGCCCGCCAGCGTCGCCCACGACAGGTGGCACGTCGGCTTCTGCCGCTGCATCCACATCTCCGCCCGGCCGTACGCGGCGAGCACGCGCGCCGGGAGGTGCGTCTTGTCCGCGACGCGCGTCGCCCACGCGTCCAGCTCGGCCTGGTCGGACACCGCCGGCCGGTCGACCGGCGCGGCGAGCCCGGCGCGCGGCGACTCGGCGCCGGGCTGCGGACGCTGCTCCGGGATGGCCAGCGCCGGTTGCGCCGGCGGGGGCGCGGCCGGGGCGTCCGGGTTCCGGACCCCGATCGTGAGGACGAGGACCACGCCGGTGACGACGAGGCCGAGCGCCAGGGCCACCCGGCCGACGTACCGCCTGGGCGGGCCGCCCGGAGGCGACGACGGAGGCGTGACGGTCGGCTGAGCGGTTTCGGCCACCCGAACAGGTTACGGAGCCACTCAAGAGGGTCCCTCAGCCGCGTGACCAGGCAAGCGGAGGGTAAAAACAGGTCCACTGCCAGCGACGTCACAAAATTCGTTATCGAGTCGACGCGCAAGGCCCTGACCTGCGGTTACCCTAACCTAACTTTGTCACCGAGTCCCGTTTGTCCGATTGCATCGTTTCGGGTCGACGTAGGCTCACTGGACTTACAGGTGAGCCTTACCTAAAAACTTCCTGGACCCAGAAAAACTCAGGAGGCGGACCGGTGTTGTTCTCGAGCGCGCTGATCGGGCTGCGCGAAGGCCTGGAAGCCGCGCTGGTCGTCAGCATCCTGGTGGCGTTCCTGGTCAAGACCGACCGGCGCCACGCGCTGCGCTGGGTGTGGCCGGGCGTCGGCGCCGCCGTGCTGCTGTCGGTCGCCGTCGGCGCGGTCCTGACGTTCACGACCGCCCAGCTGTCCTTCGAGCACCAGGAGCTGCTCGGCGGGAGCCTGTCGATCGTCGCCGTCGTGTTCGTCACCGCGATGATCTTCTGGATGCGCAAGGCGTCGAAGAGCATCGCCGCCGAGCTGCGCGGGAAGATGGACGACGCGCTGGACGTCGGCCCGATGGCCGTGCTGCTGCTGTCGTTCCTCGCGGTCGGGCGCGAAGGCCTGGAAACGGCGGTGTTCTTCTACTCCACCGTCCAGGCCGCGCAGTCGGACACCGTGCAGCCGCTGATCGGCTTCGCCATCGGCATCGCCACCGCCGTCGTGCTCGCTTGGCTGCTCTACAAGGGCGCGGTGCGGTTCAACCTCGGGAAGTTCTTCACGATCACCGGCGTCCTGCTGGTGTTCGTCGCCGCAGGTGTGCTCGGCTACGGCCTCCACGACCTGCAGGAGGCCGCCTTCCTGCCCGGCATCCACACCCTCGCCTTCGACGCTTCGGCGACACTGCCCGAGACGTCCTGGTACGGCGCCCTGCTCAAGGGCATCTTCAACTACTCGCAGCAGACGACCGTGCTGCAGGCCGTCGCGTGGGTCGCCTACGTCGTCATCGTGCTGCCCCTCTTCCTCAAGCCCAGCAAGAAGACCGCGCCGGCCCCCGCCGCCGCGGCCGCCTCGAAGGAGTGACCGTGCGCAAGACCCCCAGAACCCCGCTGGCCGTGGTGGCCGGCGCCGCCGTACTGGTGACGCTGGCCGCGTGCGACAGCCAGGGCAGCACCGGGAACGAGACCTCCACCGGGGGCGGTCCGATCAAGGTCGAGGCGTCCGACACCGCGTGCGACGTCTCCGCGAACACCGCCACCGCGGGCAACGTGACCTTCGAGATCACCAACAAGGGCACCAAGGTCACCGAGTTCTACCTCTACGCCGAGGGCGACCGGATCGTCGGCGAGGTCGAGAACATCGCGCCCGGGCTCAACCGGCGCCTGATCGTCGAAGCCTCCGACGCCGGCAAGTACCAGACGGCGTGCAAGCCGGGCATGGCCGGCAACGGCATCCGCGGCGACTTCACCATCACCGGCGGCGCGCCGAAGCAGGCCGACGCCAACGCGCAGAAGGCCCAGGCCACCAAGAGCTACGCCGACTACGTCGCCAACAACTCCGCCGCGCTGGAGGAGGAGACGGGCAAGTTCGTCGGCCTCGTCAAGGCCGGCAAGGCCGACGAGGCGAAGGCCGCGTACGCGCGCACCCGCATCTACTACGAGCGCATCGAGCCGGTCGCCGAGAAGTTCGGCGACCTCGACCCGGCCATCGACGTCCGTGAGGCGGACCTCGAGCCGGGCCAGCGGTTCACCGGCTTCCACCGCCTCGAGAAGGACCTCTACGTGTCCGGCCTGCAGGCCGACAGCCCGCAGATCGCGGACAAGCTGCTCACCGACGTCAAGGACCTCGTCGCCAAGTCCAAGACCCTCGAGCTGACCGCGCTCGACCTGGCCAACGGCGCGAAGGGCCTGCTCGACGAGGTCGCCACCGGCAAGATCACCGGCGAGGAAGAGACCTTCTCGCACACCGACCTGTGGGACTTCCAGGCCAACGTGGACGGTTCGAAGGGCGCGATCACCTCGTTGCGGCCGGTGCTGCAGGAGCGGGACGCCGCGCTCGTGTCCACTTTGGACAAGGAGTTCGCCAACGTCCAAGGTCTGCTGGACAAGACGCGCGCCGGTGACGGCTTCAAGCTGTACACCGAGCTGTCGCAGGATCAGATCAAGGAGTTCGCCTCGGCCGTCGACGCCCTGAGCGAGCCGCTGAGCAAGGTCGCGGAGGTCGTGTCCAAGTGAGCGAAGACGGCACCCGCGTCTCCCGCCGGAAACTGTTCGGCCTGGCGGGAGCGGGTGTCGCGCTCGCCGGCGCCGGCGCCGCGGCGGGCATCGGGATCGACAAGGCGGCCGGCGGCAGCGCCGAAGCGGCGGTGAGCACCGTCGACTTCCACGGCGAGCACCAGGCCGGGATCGTCACCCCTGCCCAGGCGAACCTGCACTTCGCCGCCCTCGACGTCACCACCAAGGACCGCGAGAAGCTGCGGCAGCTGCTGAAGACGTGGACCGACGCGGCCCGCCGGATGACGGCGGGCCAGGAGGTCGTGCCGAACGGCGCGGTCGGCAGCGGTGACTACGCGCCGCCCGGCGACACCGGCGAGGCGCTCGACCTGCCCGCGTCGCACCTGACGCTGACGATCGGCTTCGGCCCGTCGCTGTTCAACGGCCGTTTCGGCCTCGCGGGGAAGCGGCCGCCGCAGCTGATCGACCTGCCGCTGTTCCCGAAGGACAAGCTCGACCCGGCCCGCGGCGGCGGCGACCTGTGCATCCAGGCCTGCGCGGACGACCCGCAGGTGGCGGTGCACGCGGTCCGCAACCTGGTGCGGCTCGGCTTCGGCATCACCGAGGTCCGCTGGTCGCAGCTCGGCTTCGGCCGCAGCTCGTCGACGTCGCGCGCGCAGCAGACGCCCCGGAACCTGTTCGGGTTCAAGGACGGCACGAACAACATCAAGTCCGAGGACACCGACTTCCTGCGCGACCAGGTGTGGGCCACGGCGGCCGACGGCCAGGCGTGGATGGCCGGCGGCAGCTACCTGGTGGCGCGCCGGATCCGGATGCACATCGAGACGTGGGACCGCGAAACCCTCGACGGCCAGCAGCAGATCGTCGGCCGCACCAAGGGCACCGGCGCCCCGCTGGGCCAGACCGCGGAGTTCGACGAGCTGGACCTCGACGTCGGCGGCGCGGGCGGCGAGAAGGTGATCCCGGAGGACGCGCACGTCCGGCTGGCCTCGCACCAGGCGCTGAACGGCGTGCGGATCCTGCGCCGCGGCTACAACTTCGTCGACGGATCCGACGGCGTCGGGCACCTCGAGGCGGGGCTGTTCTTCCTGGCGTTCAACCGGGACACGCGGAAGCAGTACGTGCCGATGCAGCAGGCGCTGTCGTCGAAGGACGCGATGATGGAGTACGTCCAGCACACGGGTTCGGCGCACTTCGCGGTGCCGCCGGGTGTCTCGCCGACCGGTTACTGGGGCGAGGGTCTCTTCGCCTAGTCGACCTGTTCGGTCGGATACACGTCGCGGATCCGCTGGTTGAAGAACCGGCCCTGGCTCGGCGCGCCCATCAGGTCGCGGTGCACGGACTCGGGCACCAGCCGGTACCGGTAGACGCTGCCGTTCACGAACTCGATCTCCAGGAGGTGCTGCTCCCGGTCGTAGCCGATCGACGCGATCGTCGAGGAGCTGACGGCTTGGCGGCGCATGACCGCCATCATATCCCCTTGCCTAAACCCTTTAGGAAGTTCTACGTTGGGTTTAGGAAGAGGAGGCAGCGATGATGGCACGTGCCGGGGTGACGACCGAGCGGCTGGTCCGCGCGGGCGCCGAGCTGGCCGACGAGATCGGGTTCGACCGCGTGACGCCGTCGGAGCTCGCGCGGCGGTTCGACGTCAAGGTCGCCAGCCTGTATTCGCACGTCAAGAACGCGCACGACCTGCGGACGCGGATCGCGCTGCTGGCGCTGGACGAGCTCGCCGACCGGGCCGCCGCCGCGCTGGCCGGCCGGGCCGGGCGGGAGGCGCTGGTCGCGTTCGCCGGCGTCTACCGCGACTACGCCCGCGAGCACCCCGGCCGGTTCGCCGCGGCGCAGCTGCGGCTCGACCCGGAGACCGCGGCGGCGAGCGCGGGCGTGCGGCACGCGCAGCTGATGCGCACGATCCTGCGCGGCTACGACCTGACCGGGCCGGACCAGACGCACGCCGTCCGGCTGCTCGGCAGCTTCTTCCGCGGGTTCGTCGCCCTCGAAGCCGACGGCGGCTTCGACCACAGCCCGCCCGCGTCCGGCGCCAGCTGGACGCGTCTGCTCGACGTCCTCGATTCCCTTCTCCGCGATTGGCCACGACCGTGATCACCACCCCGCTGACCGCCGACCTGGTGCGCGGCGCCCTCGAACTCGAACCCACTCCTCGCAGCCTGGTGGCGCACCGGCTGCCCGCCCGCGCGCGAGCACAGAACACCGACCCGCGGCTCGCGATGGCTTCGGCGCAACCGGCCGGGGTCCGCGTGCGGTTCCGCACGACGGCCGCCGTCATCGAACTGGAGACAGTGCCGACCAAGATCGAGTACCCGGGCGCGCCACCGCGTCCGGACGGCGTGTACGACCTGCTCGTCGACGGCAAGCTCGCCGCCCAGGCGACCTCGCCTGGCGGAGTACGGTTCACCGGCCTGCCCGGGCACCTCAAGGACGTCGAGATCTGGTTGCCGCACAACGAAATGACGGAGCTGGTGGCGCTGCGCACGGACGCTCCCGTCGAGCCCGCGCCGTCCGCGGGCAAGGTGTGGCTGCACCACGGCAGTTCGATCAGCCAGGGCTCGAACGCGCTCAGCCCCTCGGCGACTTGGGTCGCGCAAGCCGCGGTCTCCGCCGGGGTCGAGCTGGTCAACCTCGGTTTCAGCGGCAACGCGATGCTGGACCCGTTCACCGCCCGCGCGCTGCGGGACACCCCGGCCGACGTGCTCAGCGTCAAGATCGGCATCAACATCGTCAACGCCGACCTGATGCGCCTGCGTGCGTTCGGCCCGGCGGTGCACGGGTTCCTGGACACGATCCGCGAGGGCCACCCGTCGGCGCCGCTGCTGGTCGTGTCGCCGTTGTACTGCCCGATCCACGAGCGGACGCCCGGCCCCGGCGACTTCGACCACGCGGCGCTGGCTTCGGGAGTGGTGCGGTTCCGGGCCACCGGCGACCCGGGCGAGGTCGCGGCCGGCAAACTCACGCTCGAGGTGATCCGGGACGAGCTGGCGAGCATCGTCTCGCGGCGCCAAGACCCGCATTTGCACTACCTGGACGGACTTTCGCTGTACGGGCCGGCCGACTACGCGGAGTTCCCCTTACCGGACGAGCTGCACCCGGACGAGGCGGCGCACCGTCGCATCGCCTCGCGGTTCACGGAGCTGGCCTTCGGCGGCCCGTTCGCTTGACTTCAACCTCCCTTGAAGTTGAATGCTTCGGGGCATGTTCACCGAAGCAGAGCTCGCCTACCTCGACGCCCAGCCGCTGGGCCGGCTCGCCACCCGGCAGCCGAACGGAACCCTGCAGGTCAACCCGGTCGGGTTCCGGTACAACCCGGACGAGAAGACGATCGACGTCACCGGCCACAACCTGCGCGGCAGCAAGAAGTTCCGCAACCTGGCGGCCGACGACCACGTCGCGTTCGTCGTCGACGACCTGCCGTCGACGAACCCGTGGCGCGTGCGCTGCCTGGAGATCCGCGGCCGCGCGGAGGCGCTGACCGAGGTGAACCTGCCGGACAACCACTTCGACGACGCCGTGATCCGGATCCACCCTTCGCGGATCCTGGCGTTCGGGGTGGAGGACTGGGACCGGGAGCCGCTCGAGCTGGAGACGAACATCCGCGACGTCTGAGGACGTGATCCGGCGGCCACCACGGGAGCCTGGGGGTTCCCGTGGCGGCCTCGCCGGATTGCTGTGATCAGCAGACGTCTGAAGGTGTGATCCGACGGCCGCCACGGGAGCCTGGGGGGTCCCCCGTGGCGGCCTCGCCGGATGGCTTGCTGTCAGCGGCGACCACCCCTCGCCGTGTAGGCCACTGTCCCCCCGACCGCCAGGACCAGCGCCGTCCACGTCGCCGCCGCCGTCCCCGCCGGCTGCAGCATCCAGGCCACGATGTGGCTCGTCGTCGAGCCGTCGTCCTGGACGAAGGGCGTGGTGGCCGCCCAGGCGAGCGGGAGCGTCCAGCCGTACTGGCCGCCCGCGACCGTTGCCGCCAGGCCGGCCAGGCCCAGCAACCCGGCCGCGTCGCGCAGGATGATCGACAAGTCGACAGTCAGTGCGCCCAGCTCCTGGACCGCCAGCACCGCGGCCCCGGCTGTCAGGCCGATCAGGGCCAGGTGCGCGAACCGGCGGACCGGCCACGGGAGCGCCGCGGTGCGGTCCATGTCCGGGTCCTGGCCGCTAAGGCCGATCGCCGCCACCGCGATGCCCGACGTCAGCGTCAGCATGACCGCGATCGGCGACCACGAGTCGCGCGCCAGGAACCACACACCCGCCGTGGCCACCAGCAAAGCCGCGAACGCCACCGGGGCCTGCCGCGAACGCGCGTAGAGCGCCGCCCACCTCATCGCATGGCCCCCGGCACCAGCGTGTCGATCGGGTCGCCCTGGCAGGTCAGCAGCATCCGGCGCAGCGCGACGATCCGCGAAAACTGGACCTCGGCCGGCAGTGCGCGGAACTTCGCCCACGCATCGTCGACGGGACCGGCTTGGCGGCCGATCCACCGCGCGTCGTACTCGGGCAGCGGCTTCAGCTCGCCGGTGAAGTACGCCGCCGCGATCATGCGGCCGCCCACGTCGGCCAGGTCGGCGTAGCTCGGTGGCAAGCACGTGGGCAGCCCGGCCCCGGACAGCACCGCGAGCCGCAGGTCGTGCGCGTCCGCCGTGAGCAGGTTGTCGTCGCGCTGGAAGTCGAGGTAGACGACGCCGGGATCGCGGGTGGGCGGGTTCGAGAACGATACCGGCGCGGTCCGCTCTTCGATCCGGGTCGGCGCGCCGGGCAGCTTCGCCAGCATCGCCAGTGCTTCCCGGCCCGGCCCGGCCAGCGCGGCCAGCCTGTCCTCGTGCGCCCGGGTGACGCAGATCGGCCCGTCGCAGAGCTTCTGGGCGGCGACGCCGTCGGAGGCCAGGAGCCCGCCGGCGGAAGCCGGGAAGACCGGCAGCGCGATCGCCGCGCCGACCACCAGCGGCAGCAGGCCGAGCACCCGGGCCCGCACGGAATTCGCCGCCAGCAGCAGGAATCCCGTCGCGGCGAGCCCCGCGAACCACGCCGCCTGCCCGAGGTCCACCGCAGCCGCCGTCGTCACCAGCAGGCCCCGGGGTTGCCCGAGGGTCGGTGCGAGCAGCCCGAACCGGCTGTACGGCATCGACAGCACGCCCTCATCGAGCGACGTCCAGGCCACCACCGACACCACCAGGGTCAGCACGGCCAGCGCGGGCGCGGTCAGCGGGTGCGGCAGCAGGCGCCCGACCGCCAGGCCCGCCCAGCTCCCCGCCACGACGGCGAGCAGCCCGACGAGCACGACCGGCAGGAAGCTCGCCGACACGAACCCGCCGTGCCGGAGCACTTCCACCAGGCCGACGCCGAGCACCAGCAGGAACCCGAGCGCGCTCAGCCCCCCGACCGCACCCGCCAGCCGGATCGCCCGGTGCCAGTCCGGTCGCGAGGTCGTGGACAGCAGCTCGACCATGCCGGAGCGGCTGTCGCGCATCCCCTGGATCGCCCCGGCGCCGACGGAGATCGGCCACAGGAACACCAGCATGAACCGCAGCCACAAGGCGGTGGTCGTCGTGTTCCCCGTCCACGGCGCGGGCGCGTGCCACCACGGCCCGGTCAGCAGGAACAGGAGGCCGAGCGCCACCACGAGCAGCGCCAGCCCGGCCCAGGGCGCGATCGAGCGCCGGAGTTCGGTGCGCAGGATCATCACCAGGCCCCCTTGCCCGGCTCGTGGTTCAGCAGTGCCGAGTAGCCACGCTCGATCGGGCTGTCGCCCACGTGCTCCGCGGTGCCGGCCGCGGCCAGCGCCTCCGGCGTCCCCTGGAACACCAGCTTGCCCTGGTCGAACAGGACGACGTCGGAGCACGCGGTGCCCACGTCCTCGACCAGGTGCGTCGAGATCAGCACGCACGAGTCCTGGCCGAGCTCCTGCACCAGCTCGCGGAACCGCACGCGCTGCGCCGGGTCGAGCCCGGCGGTCGGCTCGTCCAGCAGCAGGATGTCCGGGTCGTTGACGATCGCCTGCGCGATCCCGACCCGCCGGACCATGCCGCCCGACAGCGTCTTCATCCGGTCGTCCGCGCGGTCGGCGAGCCCCACCCGCTCGATCGCGCGCTGCACCGCACCGGGGATGTCCTCTTTGGACACCTCCTTGAGCCACGCGATGTACTCGACGAACTCCCGGACGGTGAACCGCTTGTAGAACCCGAAGTTCTGCGGCAGGTAGCCGATCCGCCGGCGCAGGCCACGCTGCCCGGTGTGCCCCCCGGCCGGCGCACCGAGCAGCGACAGCCTGCCTTCCGCCGGCCGGAGCACCGTCGCCAGCGCCCGGATCAGCGTCGTCTTGCCCGCGCCGTTGGGCCCGAGCAGGCCGTGCACCCCCTTGCCGAGTGACAGGTCCACCCCGTTCACGGCCATCTTCTTCCGCCCGACCCGCACCTTCAGCCCTTCGGCCTGGATCTCCCAGGCGTAGGTCGTCGGTGCGACCTCGGCGGCTTCCACTGCCCGCATGTTCCCTCCCTAGTTGCGCGCACCGAGCCGGGTGAACGCGCCCTTGTGCAGGGCGACGGCCACCGACGTCAATGCGAAGATCCCCGCCCACACCGGCAACGCACCGGTGCTGAGCGCAAACGTTTGCTCGTGGATCGCCACGGTGGGCAGCAGCAGCCCCGCGGCCCACACCGCGACCAGCGCGTACGCCGCCCGGGTGACCCCGATCAGCCCGCCCAGCGCGAGCGTCCCCGTGGTGAAGGCCAGGCTCGGCAGCAGCCAGAGCGCGACGGCCGTGCCGGTCAGCCAGCCGGCGACCCCGAGCACCGGCAGGACGACGACGAGCACCGCCAGCGTCCGCCGCGCGATGAGGTACAGCCCGGCCCGCGGGGTCGCGACGACGACTTCGTACGCTGGATCCAGCCCCCGCGCCCACGCCGCGGCGACGCCCATCACCGGCAGCACCGGCGCGAAGAGCTGCACCGCCGTCACCTCCAGCATCGAGCTCCCGAGCTGGTCGAACGCCACCGCGAGCAGCGTGACCAGCACGATCATCCCCAGCCACGGCAGCATCACGGGGGTGACCCAGGTGTCGAGCCACCGCCGGCGGGGCCGGTACCGGACCTTCGCCCGGGGCGGCACGGACGGCGCGGGCGGCCCGTGGAACGGAACGCCCGACAGCTCGATCTCGACGCCGAGCCGGTTCCAGACGACGTCCACCACCGGCTGGACGGGCGCCACCTCGGCGAGCCGCGCCCGGCACACCCGGCACGTCTCGAGGTGCGCTTCGAGGCCCCACAACCGGTCGGCCGGGAGGCCGGTGCCCGCCACGTACTCGGCGATGAGATCGTCCGACGCATGGGTCATGACAGGGCCTCCTTCATCGCGAACCGCGCCCGGCGAGCGCGGGTCTTGACGGTTCCTTCCGGCAGCCCGAGCAGGACGGCGGTCTCCCGGACGGTCAGCCCGTCGAGCACCATCGCCTGCAGCACCGCGCGCAGCTCGGGGGCGAGATCGCGCAGCGCGTCACCGACCTCGTCACCGATCGCCGCCGCCAAGGCCACGTCCTCCGCCGCCGGCACGGGCGCGACGTCGAGCGCCACCTCGGCGGGCACCTCGGCGTGGTGCGCCCGGCGCCGGAACGCGTCGACCAGCCGCCGCGCGGCGATCGTCCACAGCCAGCCGACCGCGGTCCCGCCGGTCGCGGCCCCCGCGAACGACGGCGCCGCGCGCCACACGGCCAGGTACGCCTCCTGCATGACCTCGGCGACGATCTGCTCGTCGGCGCACCGGCGGCGCAGGCGCACGGCGAGCCAGGGCGACGTGCGGCGGTAGAGCTCCTCGAACGCCGCGCGGTCGCCCTTGGCCGTGCGCCGGACGAGGTGCTCCTCGTCGGCGTCCTCCAGTGGCAGTTTCCTCACACCAGGCAAGACGCCGGATCGCCCGGAACGGTTCTCACCCGATTGTGTGCTGCGTCACACCGAGGGGGCGGGCCAGAACTTCCGCCAGCCGTCGGCCTCCAGGGTCGTCGGCTCCAGCCCGGCGTCGCGCGCGGCCTGTTCGGCGGCCCGGACGTCGTTCGCGAACTGCTTCGCCAGCGCCCGCAGCTCGCCCTCGGGGTCGACGCCCGCGCGCCGCGCCGTCGCCGCGATGCGGAACAGCTGGGCGGCGGCTCCGGTGCCCGCCGGGAAGAGGTCGAGCGGGATGCCCGCGCGGCCGGAACGCTGCCCGAGCTTGCCGGCCAGCGCCACCGCGGGCTGGCCGAGCGCCACGCCGTCCACAATGGACCTGCGCTGCTTCTCCTGCTGCTTGAGCTCTTCCCACTTGAGGTTCTGGTGCTCGACGGTGTGCACCCGGTCGGCGTCGGCGAAGACGTGCGGGTGCCGGCCGACGAGCTTCGCGACCAGGTCGGCGGCGACCTCGTCGATGCCGAACGGCTCGGCGGCGTCCTCCGCCGCGACCCGCGCGTGGAAGAGCACCTGGAGCAGGACGTCGCCGAGCTCCTCGCGCAGCGCCTCACGGTCGCCGGATTCGATGGCGTCGAGCAGCTCGTAGGTCTCCTCGACCAGGTACTGCCGGAGCGAATCGTGCGTCTGGGCCGCGTCCCACGGGCAGCCGCCCGGCGAGCGGAGCCGGTCCATCACCTCGGCGGCTTCGACCAGCGGCGGCGCCGGCGTCTCGATGACCTCCGCGCCGGTCGCGATGAGCAGCGACGCCGCGGGCTCGTTCCGGGACCCGGCGAGCAGCACGACGTCCACCAGTGACGGCGCCTCGGTGATGGCCGGGACGCCGAACACGCTCGCGTCGAGGTCCGTGGCCGCGTACACCGCGGTGGCGTCACGCAGGATCTTCAGTGCCGCGGCGGGCAGGGTCGCCCCGCGGACGACTACGACGACGCCCGTGCTCACTGCTGTGTGCGGCCGGGGCCCCCGAAGGGCAGCAGGAGGGCCGGGGCGGCGTCCAGGTTCGGCACGACGTCCATGGTGACGACGTCCCACACGCCGTACCGCGGGTTGACGCGCAGGCCGCTCTCCCCGACGTAGGGCTGGAGCAGGCGGGTGCCGATGGCGGTCAGCTGGTCGTCCGTCGGCTTCTGCGGCTCCCCGTCGGCGGGCACCGCCTGGTCGGTGCCGCGGCTGCGGAGGACGAAGACGTACCAGTCGGGCTTGGCCGGCATCCGCGGCTGGAACGCGATGACGCTGTTCGCCGGGGAGCCGAACAGCACGGTCTCGGCCAGCGCGGGGTACTGGGCGGCACCGAAGACCGACGTGAGGCCGGCGTCGGAGAAGCCGTTGGGGCCGGGCTGGCCGGTCTGCTGGGACTGCTGGAGCTCCTGGCCCGCCGCCTGCACGGCGGCCTGGACCTTCGTCGGGTCGGCGGCGAACTGCTTGGCGACGTCGAACGCGCGCGCCCGGGCCTCGGGGTCGTTCGGGTCGCTGACGCCGAAGCCGACGTAGTCCGCGCTGACCGCGAGCTTGGGCAGGAACTTGGCGGCGAGCTGACGCTCCAGGTAGGTGTCGGACGCGCGCTCGCCGCGGTCGCGCACGTTCGCGGCGATCTGCGCGACGGCGAGCTGGTCGCCCTGCCCGGTGTCGGTGACGGGCGCGCCCGGCAGCGTCGCGGCGATCTGCGCGATCTTCGCCTGGTCCGCGACGAGGTTTTCCTTCTTCGCGGCGTAGGTGATGAGCTGGTGCAGCGCCGCCTGCCGGACGATCTCCCGGCCCAGCAGGACGATCTTGTTCTCCCGGGCGAGCTTCTGCGCGTACGGCTGGTCGTGGACGGCCTGGTCGATCATCGACTGCACCCGGTCGAGGCCGAACGACTGGTCACCGAGGATCGTCGCCGCGCCGACCTGGCTGGGGCCCGAGCCGCACCCGGCGAGCAGAAGAGCACCGGCAACGGCCGCGACCAGCGCGCGAGGGCGCCCCATGATCCGCATCACAGGCCATACCCTCTCACACCATCGCGGCCGAAACGCAACACCCGTGCGGTGTTGCCGGGCGTAATGTCGGCGACATGGACCACTGGCTGACCATCGAGGTCTTCGATGGCGAGTCCACGGCTTCCTTGTGGCGGCTCGCCCGCGGTGACGCACTCACCGAAGCAGCATTGACGAACGGCGCGGAACAGTGGGTGTGGCACGAACACCGCTGGGGCGTCGTACTGGAGATCGAGTTCAAGTCGGAGCAAAGCCGCGACGCGTTCCGCGCGCTGCCGGTCGTGACGGCGGCGTTGGACGCGGTACCGGACCCGGCGCGGGGGTTGCTCGTGTACCCGGGGCGCGGCGGGGGCGCGGGATCGCGGATGCCGCGCAGGCCCCGGCCGTTGCCGATGGCCGGTGCCGGGGCGGTTCCGGTGCCCGTGGAGTCGGTGAAGATGGGGTTGGCGGAGGCTTTGCCGCCGATGTTCAGCGAAGTCGGCTGAGCAGTTCGCTCCACGTTGTGGCGGAGGCGGTGAGGATGCCGCCTTCGCGATCTTTCGTGTCCCGGATCAGGACTTCCGGGCGATCGAGGGCAATCTCGACACAGTCGCCCTGGCTGCTATGGGTGCTCTTGCGCCATGCTTCCGGCATCTGCTTCTCCGATGAGGTCGGCGATCAGCTCCTGTGAGTTTGCCTCATCGAGAGCACGGTCTTCCAGTCCGCGAAGCACTCTCCGGTAAGCCTCGATCTCGCGCTGTTCCTCGAGAAACAGCGATGTCGTCTCGCTTTCGATGCAGACGACCGGCTGGTACGAGTCCGACTCCATCAGCTGGAAGTGCCCGGCCGAGGCGGGATGGCCGCCCAAGCTCGCCGGGACGATCCGGATAGCCACGTTCTGCTGGGCGGACAGCCGCGCCAACTGCCGGAGCTGGCCGCTCATCACGCGCGGATGACCGACGGGGAGGCGCAGCACGAATTCATGCAGGAAGAACCGGAATCGCACCCGTGTCCTGGCCAGGATCGCCTGACGGGACAGCCGGGCGAAGAGGTGTTCATCGAGCTTGTCGGGCTCGGGCTGATTGCCCATTCCGAGCGCCAGAGACCGGGCGTAGTCGCCGGTTTGCAGCAGGCCCGGCACCACGTTCGCCTGGAAGACCGAGATGGCGGTGGCGTGTTCTTCGTGGCTGACCAGAGTGCGAATGTCCTCGGAGCGCACGAGGAGGCCCGGCTTGCGCATTTCGTCGGCCATGGCCATCAGCTCGTGGTATTCCGCTCCCCTGATCTCCAACGTGGTCAAAAACCTCGCCAAGCGCGCCGGATCCGGCCGATGCAACCCGCGGGTCACCGAGGAAACCCACTGCGCACTGACCTCGAGCTTCCGCGACATCTCGCGGACACCCCAGTGCTTCTCCGCCATGCGCTGGAGCAGCCGTTCACCGAGCTGCCTGCTACGGATGTTCATGCGGCGAACCTAGAAGCCCGAACCGCGAAAACCCCGGCGCCACAACGAGAGTTCCCCCGAAGTGGCGCCAGGTGTCCGCAGCGCGTTACACGGTGGCGGGCTTCTTCGTCAGCTGCGTCAGCAGTTTCGTGCACCAGTCGAGCAGCTCTTCGTCCCGCAGCGTCGGTGCACCGATGCGGCCGCCGGCCGGGCCCTCCGTGGGCTTCGGGACCGAGACCGTGTTCGTCACGGCCTTGAACGTCGCCTTCGGGTACAGCCGCTTCAACCGGACCATCTGCGAATCCTGCAGCGGCAGCGGCGCGAACCGGATCGTGTTGCCCTGGACCGCCACCTCCGTCACGCCCGCCTCGCGGCACGTGTGCCGGAACCGCGCCACCGCCAGCAACCGGTTCACCGGCGCCGGCGGCCGGCCGTAGCGGTCGATCAGCTCTTCGCGGACCGCGTCCAGGCCCTCGGTGTCCGGCGCCGCCGCGATCTTGCGGTACGCCTCCAGCCGCAGCCTTTCGCCCGGGACGTAGTCGTGCGGGAGGTGGGCGTCGATCGGGAGGTCGACGCGGACGTCGGCCATCTCCTCGTCCTCCGCCGGCTCCGCACCCGCGTGCCGCCTGAACGCGTCGACCGCTTCGCCGACCAACCGCACGTACAGGTCGAACCCGACCCCCGCGATGTGCCCGGACTGCTCCGCGCCGAGGATGTTGCCCGCGCCGCGGATCTCCAGGTCCTTCATCGCGACCGCCATGCCGGCGCCGAGTTCGGTGTTCTGGGCGATCGTCGCCAGGCGGTCGTGGGCCGTCTCCGTCAGCGGCGCTTCCGGCGGGTACAGGAAGTACGCGTACCCGCGGTCACGGCCACGTCCGACGCGGCCGCGCAGCTGGTGCAGCTGGGCCAGCCCGAGCAGGTCACCGCGCTCGACCAGCAGCGTGTTCGCGTTCGAGATGTCCAGCCCGGTCTCGACGATCGTGGTGCACACCAGGACGTCGTACTCGTTTTCCCAGAAGCCCTGGATGATCTTCTCGAGCTTGTCCTCGTTCATCTGGCCGTGCGCGGTGACGACGCGCGCCTCCGGCACCAGCTCCCGGATGTGCCGCGCCGCCTTCTCGATCGAGGAGACGCGGTTGTGGACGTAGAAGACCTGGCCGTCCCGCAGGAGTTCACGCCGGATGGCCGCGCCGACCTGCTTGTCGTCGTACGTGCCGACGTAGGTCAGGATCGGGTGCCGGTCTTCCGGCGGGGTGAGGATCGTGGACATCTCGCGGATGCCGGCCAGCGACATCTCCAGCGTGCGCGGGATCGGCGTCGCGGACATCGTCAGCACGTCGACGTGCGTGCGCAGCGCCTTGATGTGCTCCTTGTGCTCGACGCCGAAGCGCTGCTCCTCGTCGACGATCACGAGACCGAGGTCCTTGTAGCGGATGCCGGTCTGCAGCAGGCGGTGCGTGCCGATGACGATGTCGACCTCGCCGCCGGCGAGCTGCTCCAGGATGATGTCCGACTCGGTCTTGTTCGTGAAGCGGGACAGGCCCTTGATCGTCACCGGGAACGAGCGCATCCGCTCCTGGAACGTGTTGAGGTGCTGCTGGGCGAGCAGCGTCGTCGGGACGAGGACCGCGACCTGCTTGCCGTCCTGCACCGCCTTGAACGCGGCGCGGACGGCGATCTCGGTCTTGCCGTAGCCGACGTCGCCGCAGATGACGCGGTCCATCGGGACGCCGCGTTCCATGTCGGCCTTGACCTCGTCGATCGCGGCGAGCTGGTCGTTGGTCTCGGTGAACGGGAAGGCGTCTTCCAGCTCGCCCTGCCACGGCGTGTCCGGGCCGAACGCGTGGCCGGGCGCGGCCTGCCGGGCGGCGTAGAGCTGCACGAGCTCGGCGGCGATCTCCTTGACCGCCTTCTTGGCCCTGGCCTTGGTGTTCTTCCAGTCGGAGCCGCCGAGCTTGTTCAGCGTGGGCAGCTCGCCGCCGACGTACTTGGAGACCTCGTCGAGCTGGTCGGTCGGCACGAACAGCCGGTCGCCCGGGTGCCCGCGCTTGGACGAGCCGTACTCCAGCAGCAGGTACTCGCGGGTGGCGCCGGCGACCGTCCGCTGGACCATCTCGACGAACCGGCCGATGCCGTGCTGCTCGTGCACGACGTAGTCGCCGGCCTTCAACGCCAGCGGGTCGACGGCGTTGCGCCGCCGGGACGGCATCTTGGTGGTGAGGTCCTTTGTGGACGTTCCGGCGCCCGAGCCGCGCCCGGTCAGGTCCGACTCGGTGAGCACGACCAGGGCGCGCTCCGGCGAGATGAAGCCGTCCGTCAGGCCGCCGCAGGTGACCGTGACGACGCCCGGGGCCGGCGCGCTCTTCAGGCCGTCGCCGGCCAGCGCGGCCGGGACGTCGGCGGCCGAGAACTGCTCGACCGCGCGAGCCGCGGTGCCGTGCCCGGCGACGACGAGCACCGCCGTGCCGCCCGACGCGATGTGCGCGCGCAGGTCCGCCGTCGCGCGCTCGAGCTCGCCGCGGTAAGCGGGAGCGGCGTCGACCGAGACGCGGTAGACGTCCGGGTCTTCGCTGGTCAGCTGGGTGAGCGTCCACCACGATCGCTTGGTGTCCTGGGCGTGGGACGCGATCTCGTCGAGCCCGCGGTAGGCGGACGCGCCGAGGTCGATCGGGGCCTGGCCGCCCGCCGCGGCCGTCGTCCAGGACGCTTCGAGGAACTCCTGGCCGGTGCGGACGAGGTCGGCGGCCCGGGCCCGGATCTTCTCCGGGTCGGTGAGCAGGACGTGGGTGCCGATCGGCATCGCGTCGGTGAGCAACTCCAGCTCGCCTTCGCAGAGCACCGGGATGAGGGCCTCCATGCCCTCGACCGGGATGCCGTCGGCGAGCTTGGTGAGCATCTCGGCCAGGTGGGCATCGGCCTCGTACGTCGTCGCCAGCTCCGCGGCCTTCTCCTTGACCGGCGGCGTGAGCAGCAGCTCCCGGCACGGCGGCGCGGTGACGCGCGGGATCTCACCGGGCAGCGACCGCTGGTCGGAGACGGCGAACGCGCGGATCTCGCTGACCTCGTCGCCCCAGAACTCGACGCGGACGGGGTGCTGCGCGGTCGGCCCGAACAGGTCGAGGATGCCGCCGCGGACGGCGAACTCGCCGCGCTTCTCGACCATGTCGACGCGGACGTAGGCCAGCTCGACGAGCCGTTCGAGGAGGCCCTCGAAACTTTGTTCTTCACCCACGACGAGGTCGACCGGGGCGAGCGAGCCGAGGCCGGGGGCCATGGGCTGGATGAGGCTGCGGACGGTCGCGACGACGACGCGCAGCGCGTCGTCCTCGGTCTTGAGCCGGTGCAGCACCTCCAGCCGGCGGCCGACGGTGTCGGCACGCGGGGAGAGCCGCTCGTGCGGGAGGGTCTCCCAGGAGGGGAAGTCGGCGACCCGGTCGCTGCCCAGCAGCGCGCCGAGGGACGCGGTCAGCTCGTCGGCCTCGCGGCCGGTGGCGGTCACGGCGAGGACGGGCCTGGCCGCACCCTCGTCGGCGGCGAGGGCGGCCGCGACGAGCTGCCGGGCGGCGATCGGGCCTTGCAGCTCGAGCAGCGGCGCACCGGCGCGCTCGACCACGCCGCGCAGGGCCGGGTCGGGAAGGATGGCGGTGAGGAGTCCGGACAGTGGAGCGTCGGTCACGGTCCCAGCCTACGTGCCACCCCCGACAGGTTTCCGATCACGGCTGGTCCCGGGCCGGAGCGCCCCAATGTGGCCTTGGTTGCGTCCAACGCACCCAATGTGGCCTTCGGTGCGTCCAACGCACCGAAGGCCACATTGGGGCGCTGGCAACCCGTCAAGAGCGGAGCAGGTTCGCGACCTCCGCGACCCGGGGCAGCTGCTCGTCGAACACCTTCGGGTCCGTGCTCGCGATCCGCAGCAGCACGTGCTCCGCTCCTTCGTACTCACGAAGGCGCGAAGCCACCTCCGCCGCCGACCCCGTCACCTGCATCTGGATCCCCTGCACGAAGTCCGCGGGCATCCCGTAGTTGCGTTGGCAGTACTCCTCCAGCAGCGCGCGTCCCCGACTGACGTCGTCCTCGACCAGGACCGTCGCGAACAACGCCGGGGTCACCGGGCGCGACGACAGAGCGCGGATCCGGGCCAGGCCGGACACATAGTCCGCAGGGTCCGGCGGGTACGGCAGCCAGCCGTCGTACAGCCGGCCCACGCGCTCCAGCGCTCCCGGCGTGTACGCCGCCAGCCACACCGGCGGCCCGCCCGGCCGCGCGGGCGCGGGAAAGGATGGCAGCGAGTCGTAGTGCAGCACCGATCCGTGAAACGAACCAGAGCCGCTCCACGCCGCCCGCCACAGGCCCACGATGTCGTCGAGGCGAGCCCGCCGCCTGGACCACGGCACCCCCACGAACGCGAACTCCGGCTCGCTCCGCCCGGCGAACCCCGCGCCGACCGCGACCGTGAGCCGGCCACCGCTGAGCAGGTCGAGTGACAGCAGCTGGTTCGCCGAGAGCACCGGGTCCCGCAACGCCGGGAGCAGCGCGGACGTCCCCAGCGTCACCCGCGAAGTCCGGGCGGCGAAGGCACCCAGCACCGCGAAAGCGTCCAGCGGAGCCCGCGCGAGGGTGTCGCCCACCCAGACCGAGTCGAGGCCGAGCTCTTCGGCGGAGACGGCGACGTCGACCAGCTCGGGCGCGGTCCGCCCGGCGTCGAGGATGGGCTGGTAGGTCGGCACGACCAGGCCGTAGTTTGTCATGCCGCGAGCGTCGCCGAAGCGGGGAATGCCCTCAATTCCCCGCGGGGAATGGCGAGGGCGAGCAGGATGGGACCGTGAACTTCGGAACGGCGCTCAAGGGCTGGCGCACGCGGCGGCACCTCAGCCAGCTCGACCTGGCCTTGCGGGCCGGGACGACGCAGCGGCACGTGAGCTTCATGGAGAGCGGGCGCTCGCTCCCCGGCCGCGCAATGGTGCTGCGCGTCGCCGAGTCGCTCGAACTGCCCCTGCGCGAGCGCAACGGCCTGCTCTTCGCCGCCGGTTTCGCGCCGTCGTACCCCGAGACGCGGCTCGACGACCCGGCGATCAAGCCGGTGCTCGACGGGCTGCGGCGGCTGCTCGACGGCCACCGCCCCTACCCCGCGATCGTCGTCGACCGCTACGGCGTGCTCGTCGCGAAGAACGACGCGTTCTCCCTGCTCATCGAGGATGTCGCGCCGGAGCTCCTCGAAGAACCGGTCGACACGCTGCGGCTCGCGCTGCACCCGCGCGGGATGGCGCCGCGCGTGCAGAACCTCGACGACTGGGCCCGGCACATCCTCGAGCGCCTCCGCAACGACCTCGCGCGCACCCCCGACGACCGGCTCGCCGCGCAGCTCGCCGAGCTGACGGGGTACCTGCCGCCGGAGCGGCCGCCGGGCGAGGGCCACCTCGGGTTCGCCGTGCCCGTGCGACTGTCCACTTCGGTCGGTGAGCTGCGGCTGATCACGGCGATCACGACGTTCGCGACCGCCGCCGACGTCACGGTGTCGGAACTCAAGCTGGAGACGTTCCTGCCCGCGGACGCCGAAACCGCGGAGCGCCTTCAGAGCACCAGCGCCGTGAGGTGACCCGCCAGCAGCTCCGCGCTCGCCCACAGCACGGCCGCGCACACGCTGCCCACGGCGAACCGGCGGTACGGCATCGCCGCCGAGCCCGCGACGCGCGGCACGAGCGTCCGGGCGCCGGCCAGGCAACGGCCGGCGATCACCGCCGGGACGCCGTAGCGCGCGACCGCCGCTTCGGCGCGGTCCCAGCGGTCCTGGCCGACGCGGCGGGCGAGCCGGGACCGGCGGAGCCGCCGCCCTTCCAGGTACGCGAGCTGGTCGCCGAGGACGGCCGCGAGCACGGCCACCGGCAAGGCGAGCCCGAGGTGGAGCGTGCCCCGCTCGGCGAGGAAACCCATGAGCAGCAACGCCGACAGCGTCGGGAGCACGATTCCGGGCAGCAGCGCGGTTTCCGCCGTGATCAGCACCGCGCAGACGAGGTAGACGACCGGTGCGGGCGCGTCAAGCAGTGGCCGCAGCAGGCTGTCCATGGCTCGCCCTCCCCACCGCGACCGGGAGCGCCGCGCGGTAGACGAACGCGGGCGGCAGGTTCGCCCAGACGACCGAAGTGCGCTCTACGACAGCGAAACGGCTTCGCAGCGAAGCGGCGAAGTGACGCGCGGGTGGCGTCCAGGCCGCGTGGGCGTACGCGAACGTCGTGAACCGGCCGTTCGGGGCCAGCGCCGCCGTGACCGCGTCGAGGATGCGGTGCTGCCGGTCCGCGGTCATCGCCGTCCAGGGCAGGCCCGAGACGACGACGTCGAGGTCGGGCACGTCGAGGTGTTCCGCCGAGCCGGTGACCACGTCGACCTGCGGAAAGCGCTCCCTGACGGAGGCAGCGAAACGCGGGTTGATCTCGTAAGCGGTCAGGCGCGCTTCGGGGCGAAGCAGCGCGAGAACCGCTTCGGTGAACACGCCGGTGCCCGGACCCAGTTCGGCGACGCGCGACGCGCGTTCCAGGCCGAGGCCCGCGGTCATCGTTTCGGCCAGCCGCGGCGAGCTGGGCGCGATCGCGCCCGTCAGCATCGGGTGGCGGAGGAATTCCCTGGTGATCGACATGATCCCGACGTTAGGAACGGTGCCGGTGGCCGCGAATCCGCCGGATCGACCGGTCTCGTCCTCCCCGGGGAGGACCCGGTCGGGCCGAAGGGATGACGACCCGGACCAGGTCCCGGCATTACGTTCGGGGCGTGGAACGACTGGTGGTGTGGGTGCGCAGGCACCGGTGGACGGTGGACCTGCCGCTGTACGCCGTGTTCCTGGTGCTGGGCCCGAACTTGAACGACAGCGGCTCGTGGGGCGTCCGGGCGCTTTCGCTGCTGTTCCTGCTCCCGCTGCTGGTCCGCCGCCGGTTCCCGCGGACCGTCGCGGTGCTGATCATCGCCGGGGCGGCGGTGGTGTACCTCGACGAGATCTGGGCGTACGACCGCGGCCGGACCGAGCTGGCCATGGCGGTGGTGCTGTTCACCCTGGTGAAGCTGGGAGACCGCCGGTTCGCCGCGCTGATCGCCGTCGCCGTCGTCACGCTCGACATCCAGTGGGTCGCCGTCTGGGGTGGCTACGCCCCGAACCCGACGTTCCTGATCATCGGCGTCTTGCCGCTGCACATCGCGGCGTGGGCGCTCGGGGAGTTCTTCCGCAAGCAGGAACAGCTCACCGCGGAGGAGGAGAAGCGCGCCGACGCCCAGTCACGCGCGGCCGTCGCGGAGGAACGCACCCGCATCGCGCGCGAGCTCCACGACGTCCTCGCGCACAGCATGAGCGTCATCGTGCTGAACGCCGAGGGCGCGAAGCTCGCCCGCCACCGCGACCCCGAGGCCGTCGACCGCACGCTCGACACGATCGGCCGCACCGGCCGGGACGCGCTCGCCGAGCTGCGGCGGCTCCTCGAGGTCCTGCACGCCGGCCAGGCGGCGCGCAGTCCCCAGCCGAGCGCCGGCGAGCTGCGCGAGCTGGTCGAGCAGTGCGGGCGCGCCGTCGCGCTCGAAGTCACCGGCGACCCCGGTGGCCTGTCCGCGAGCGCCGCGCTGCAGGCGTACCGGATCGTCCAGGAGGCCCTGACCAACATGATCAAGCACGCCCCGGCCGACGCGACCGGCCGCGTCGAAGTCGCGTTCGAACCGGCGGAGGTCCGGATCGAGGTGACGAACACCGGCGGCCGGGCCCTGCCCGCGCCGGCGCCGGCGTTGCCCTCGTCCGGGCACGGGCTGGCCGGGATGCGCCAGCGCGTCGAGATGTACCACGGGGAGCTGACGGCCGGGCCGCTGCCGGACGGCGGCTACCGGGTGCGCGCGAGCCTGGTGGTCGGGTCGTGACCACGCGGGTGCTGCTCTGCGACGACCAGGAGCTGGTGCGCGTCGGGCTGCGGATGATCGTCGAAAGCCAGGACGACCTCGTCGTCGTGGCCGAGGCCGCGAACGGCGAGGAGGCCGTCGCGAAGGCCCGGGAGCTGCGGCCGGACCTGGTGCTGATGGACGTCCGGATGCCGGTGCTCGACGGCGTCACGGCGACCGGGCGGATCTGCGCCGAGCTGCCGGACGTGCGCGTCCTGATCATCACGACGTTCGACCTCGACGAGTACGCGTACGCCGCCTTGCGCGCGGGTGCCAGCGGGTTCCTGGTGAAGGACGCGCCGTCGGAAGAGATGCTCGTGGCGATCCGCGGCGTCCTGCGCGGCGACTCGATGGTTTCGCCGTCGGTGACGCGGCGCCTGCTCGACCGCTACCTCGCCGACGACCGCGATCCGGTCGACGTCGCGAAGCTCGACGTGCTGACCGAGCGCGAGAAGGACGTGCTCGGGCTCATCGCGCGCGGGCACTCCAACGGCGAGATCGCGGCGAAGCTCTACATCGGCGAGACGACGGTGAAGACCCACGTCGGGCGGATCCTCGGCAAGCTGCGGCTGCGCGACCGGGTGCACGCGGTGGTCTTCGCCTATGAGTCCGGACTGGTACGTCCTGGATCGTGATCACTCCCTATTTATCCACTTGATACGGAAGGATAGAGTACTTTGCATGCCGATATACAAGTCCGAAGCCGGAGCTCGCCTTCTGCGTGAGCGCTATCTCGAGGCACTGAAGAGCTGGCCCGTCCCGCGCGACGAAGTGCGCGTGCCGACTCCCGAAGGCGAGACGTTCGTCCTGGTCTCCGGCCCGGAAAGCGCGCCGCCGCTGGTACTGCTCCACGGCTCCGGCAGCACTTCGGCGGAGTGGGCGCCCCGGATCCCGGCGCTGATCGAACGGTTCCGGGTGTACGCGGTCGACGTCATCGGCGAACCGGGGATGAGCGCCGAGACGCGGCCGCCGCTCGGCAGCGACCGGTACGCGCGCTGGCTGGACGCCGTGCTGGACCACTTCGGCGTCTCGCGGGCGGCCTTCCTGACGTCGTCGTTCGGCGGCTGGCTAGCGCTCGACTACGCGACCCGGCGGCCCGAGCGCGTCGCCGCGCTGGCGCTGCGCTGCCCGATCGGCCTCGGCCCGATGAAGAAGGGGTTCGTCGTCAAGGCCGTGTTCCTGTCCCTGCTCGGGGAGCGGGGACGGCGGAAGTCGGTGGCCGGCACCGTGGGCGAGCCGGAGACGTCGCCGATCGTGGAGCACCAGCTGCTCGTGTCGGCGAACTACCGGTACCGCACCGGCCCGTTCCCGGTCTTCGGCGACGCGGCGCTGGGGCGGCTGACCATGCCGGTGTACGCCGTCGCCGGCTCGGAGGACGCCATGGTCGACTCCGCGACGACCAAGCGGCGGCTCGAAGCGGCGGGCGCCGTGGTGGACCTGGTGCCCGGCGCCGGGCACTCCTTCCCCGGCTCGGCCGACCTGGAGTTCCTGAAGGAGGCGGCGGCGAACGGTGATTTCACCGCTTGATGGCAGGATGGGCCGTATGCGGTGTGTGCTGGGTCTCATCGGTGCGGTATCCCTGCTGGTCGCGGGCTGCTCGGGGGCGTCGAGCGCGCCCATCCAGAGCGTCCCGCCCGCGGCCACGCCTGCGGCGTCGACCGGGAAGTTCAAGGTCGAGACGGTGACCGCCGGGCTGGAGCACGGCTGGGACATCGGCTTCCTGCCCGACGGCGGCATCCTCGTGCCGCAGCGGCCCGGCAAGCTCGCGCTGGTCCGCGGCGGGCAGGCCACCGACGTCCGGGCCGACTTCTCCGACGTCCTCGTGCAGGGCGAGGGCGGGCTGCTCGGCATGGTCGTCAGCCCGGACTTCGCGACCAGCCGCGAGTTCATCACCTGCCAGGACCACCAGGAGGGCGGCAAGGCCGTCGACATCCGGCTGGTCACGTGGAAGCTGGCCGAGGACGGCGCGAGCGCCTCGAAGGTCAAGGACCTGCTCACCGGGCTGCCGGTGAACCCGAGCGGCCGGCACTCCGGCTGCCGGCCGACGTTCGCCCCGGACGGCGCGCTCCTGGTCGGCACCGGCGACACGGCGCGCGCGTCGATCGCGCAGGACCGCCATTCGCTGGGCGGCAAGGTGCTGCGGCTGGACGCGAAGACCGGGAACCCGTTGCCGGACAACCCGTTCATCACCTCGTCGAACGCGAAGGAACGGCTGATCTACACGTTCGGCCACCGCAACGTCCAGGGCGTGGCGATCCGGCCGGGCAGCGGCCAGGTGATCACGGCCGAGCACGGGCCCACCTTCGACGACGAGGTCAACCTGCTGAAGCCGGGCGCGAACTACGGCTGGGACCCGTCGAAGGGCGGCACGGACTCGAGCTACGACGAGAGCGTGCCGATGACCGACCTCAAGCGGTTCCCGGACGCGGTGAGTCCACTGTGGACCTCCGGCCGGATCACCGAGGCGATCAGCGGCGACGCGTTCCTGACGGGCTCGCAGTGGGGCCCGAACGACGGCGCGCTGGTCGTGGTGGCCCTGAAGGGCCAGAAACTCCTGCTGTACCACTTGGACGCGGCGGGCAAGGTCCTGGACGTCACGCTCCCCCCGGAGTTCGACGACAAGTTCGGCCGGTTGCGCGCGGTGCGCAGCGGCCCGGACGGCGCGCTGTACGTGACGACTTCGGACGGGACGGACGACAAGCTGCTGAAGGTCACGCCCGCCTGAAACATGAGAAAAGCACGGCCGCCGGGTGCCGTGGACACTTCCGCCGGGGTGGCGGATCGCGGAACATGGTTCGTACCAGGAGTTTCGCCCGCCCCCGACGAGTGTTGGACGCGGTCCGAAGAAAGCGTTCCCGCGGCAGCACCGCGCCGGTCCCCGAGCGCCATCGCCGACCTGGCGCTCGGGGACCGGCATCCAACGTTCCCTATCTCCCCAGGTGAGCCCCGCCGTTGACGTGCACCACCTGTCCGGTGACGTGCCCGGCGGCGGGGCTCGCCAAGAACGTCACGACGGCGGCGACATCTTCCGGCGTGCCCGGTCGCTTGTTCATCGTGTTGCCGATCAGCCATTCCCGACGGCGGTCCGAAAGCTTGCCGTGGAAGAACTCCGTTTCGCCGATCAGTCCGGGCGCGACGACGTTCGCCGTGATCCCGCGCGCCCCGAACTCCTGCGCCACGCTGATGTTCCACGCCTCGACAGCGGCCTTCGCGGCCCCGTACGAACCGGCGCCGGTCCGGGCGGCGATCGAACCGATGGTGACGATCCGCGCGTCGTCGGCGAAGCGGTCGCGCAGCGCGTGCGTCACCAGCGCCGCACTGACCACATTGGACCGGAGGTTGCGCTCGAACGCGGCCGCGAAGCCGGCCAGCCCCTCGTCGTCGCCATCGCCCTCGATGAAGTCGGTATTGCCCCCGGCGTTGTTGACGAGCACGTCGACACGGTCCGGCAACTCCTCGAGTGCGACTTCGACCGCGGCTGCATCGGCGGCATCGAACACGACGGGCCGCGCACCCAGGAGCGTCGCGGCTTCGGTGAGCACCTGCTGGCGGCGCCCGGTGATCGTGACCCGGTCGCCCGCTTCGGCGAACGCCGCCGCGACGGCGTACCCGATGCCCGTGCCGCCGCCTGTCACCACTACTTCCCTGCTGTTCCCCATGCACCCCAGTTTAGTGCCTAGGATCGGGACATGATCGACAAGATCGCGTGGATCCACGTGGTGGACGGCCGGATCCTCAGCACGCGCTCCCGCGGCAAGGACGTCTACTACCTGCCGGGCGGCAAACGCGAGCCGGGCGAGACGGATGCCGAGACGCTGGTCCGCGAGGTTCGCGAAGAGCTGACGGTGACGATCGCCGAGCCGACCATCGCGCCGGCGGGGACCTTCGAAGCGCAAGCGGATGGCAAGGAGTCGGGCGTCGTAGTGCGGATGACGTGCTTCACGGCCGAGTACACCGGAACGCTGAAAGCGAGCAGCGAGATCGAAGAGATCGCGTGGCTCGGATACTCAGACCGCGACCGGGTATCAGCAGTGGACAAGATCATCTTCGACCACCTGCGCGAAACGGGTCAGCTGCGATGACGAGTGGCAGGTCGCCCCTCCGATAGGCCGATGCCGGGCCGACCAGGCGGCTCGTCGGGCAGAATCCACCCGACACGAATTCTTGACCCGTCCCGAAGTCACGAGTTCCGCGCCGCCGCGCAGGGTGGAGACGACATGGATACGCCGACCGACGGCTCCGAACAGTTTTTTGACCTGAACATCGAGCGAGTGCTGGAACATTGGCCGGTCGCCTTCGCGATCCGTGAGATCATCGCCAACGCCCTCGATGAGCATGCGCTCACCAAGACCGTCGAACCGGTGATCACCAAGGATCCCGCAGGCGCGTGGCACGTGGCAGACTTCGGCCGAGGACTGCGTTACGAGCACCTCACGCAGAAGGAGAACGACGAGAAGCGGCACTCCGATGCGGTGATCGGTCAATTCGGCATGGGCCTCAAGGATGCCTTGGCCGTGTTCGATCGTCACGACATCGACGTGGTGATACGCAGCAGGCACGGCGACATCACCACCAGGCAGCGAGCGAAGGAATCGTTCGCAGACGTGCGTACTCTGCACGCAGTCATCCGTCCGGCGACCAACCCCGGCCTCTCCGGCACCGACGTCGTGCTGCGCGGCGTCACCGACCACGATGTGGCAGCCGCCCGGAAATTCTTTCTGCACTACAGCGGGGACGACGTGCTCGAGAGCACCTCAGTCGGACAAGTACTGAAACGAGCCGAAGTCACCGCTCCCGGCCGGATCTACGTGAAGGGACTCCTCGTCGCGGAAGAACCGAACTTCCTGTTCTCCTACAACATCACCGATATCAACGCGCCGCTGCGGCGCGCCCTCAACCGCGAGCGCAGCAACGTCGGCCGATCCGCATACACCGATCGAGTCAAAGCGATTCTCAAGCAATGCCACTCGGCCCACGTCGCTTCGCCCTTGGCCGACGACCTCGCCGAGTTCGCCACCGGCCGGATGCACGACGAGTTGAGCTGGCGCGAGATCACCGTGCACGCGTGCACGGTTCTGGCCACCCACCAGAAAGTCGTGTTCGTGACGCCGTCGGAACTGCAGGAAGGTACTCCGCAACTCCGTTACGCCGAGCAAGAGGGCTACCGACTGGTGACCGTGTCCGGGGAGGTGTCGGCGAAGCTGAACCAGCAGACCGACTTCGCCGGCAAGCCTTTGCTCGACTTGAAGGGATACCGCGAAGCATGGAATGAAAGCTTCGTCTTCTCACTGGTGAACACGGCCGAGCTGTCACCGCACGAAAACTCCGTCTACGCACTGACCGATGACGTCGCCCGTCTCGCGGGGATCGACCTGCGCCGAGCCGGCGTGCACCACGTCGTGATCTCGGAGACCATGCGCCTCGACGTGACCGGGGAGTCGACCCTGGGCCTGTGGGAGCCGGACGAGAACCGGATCGTGATTCATCGCAGCCAGCTGTCCAGCCCGGCCGCCTACTGCGCGACGCTGCTTCACGAGCTCACCCACGCGGTCTCCGGTGAATCCGACAACTCATTGGAGTTCGAGGCCGCGCTCACCAGTCTGCTCGGCAAGATCGCTCTCCAAGCGTTGAAGCCCGGCTTGCCCGAAGAGCGGACCATGCCGTTTCCCCGACGTCACTCGAGGTGACCGCGGAAACAGACTCACCGCAGTCGCAGCTTCGGCTTGTCCTCCAAGTGCGACAGCCCGTTCCAAGCCAAGTTCACCAAATGCGCCGCCACCTCGTCACGCTTAGGCTTGCGCGCATCCAGCCACCATTGGCCGGTTAGCGCGACCATCCCCACCAAAGCCTGCGCGTACAGCGCCGCCAGTTTCTCGTCGTAGCCGCGGGCCGCGAACTGCTGGGCCAGGATGTGTTCCACCTGGCTCGCGATGTCGTTCAGCACCGTCGAGAACGTGCCCGTCGAACTCGCGACCGGGGAATCGCGGACCAGGATGCGGAAGCCGTCGTGGGAATCCTCGACGTACGACAGCAACGCGATCGCCGCCTGCTCCAGCATCACGCGGGGGTGGCCACCGTGCAACGTGGACACCATGCGATCCAGCAGCGACTGCGTTTCGCGGTCGACGACCACCGCGTAGATGCCCTCTTTGCCGCCGAAGTGTTCGTACACCACGGGTTTCGACACGTTGGCGCGGTGCGCGATCTCCTCGATCGACGTGCCGTCGAAACCCTTTTCGGCGAACAGCGCCCGCGCCACGTTCAGCAATTGCTGACGCCGTTCGGTACCGGTCATCCGGACGCGCGTCACCGGGGCGACCGGACGCGCCCCGGTGACCTGCTCACGCTTCGAACGTCTTCTCCCCGCCACCCGGGGAAGCCTACTTGCTCAGCTCTTCTCCGTGGCGATTCGGGCCAATCGCTGCGGCGTCGGCCAGCGCACGTCGTGCACCCAGCCGAACTTTTCGAAGATCCAGATCAGCCGCGCGGAGATGTCGATCTGGCCGCGCTTCACACCGTGGCGGGCCGACGTCGGGTCCGCGTGGTGCAGGTTGTGCCAGGACTCGCCGAAGCTGAAAATCGCCAGCGGCCAGAAGTTCGCCGACTTGTCGCGGGCGGCGAACGGGCGCTCGCCGATCATGTGGCAGATCGAGTTGACCGACCACGTCACGTGGTGCAGCACGCAGATGCGCACCAGCCCGGCCCAGAAAAACGCGGTGACCGCGCCCCACAGCGACCACGAGATCAGCCCGCCCAGCAGCGCCGGCAGCGTCAGGCTGACCAGTGCCCAGAGCCAGAACAGGTCGTCGACCTTCTTGATCGCCGGGTCCTTCACCAGGTCCGGCGCGAAGCGCTCGGCGTTGGTCTGGTCGCGCTCGAACAGCCAGCCCATGTGCGCGTGCCAGAAGCCCTTGGCGATGGCCCACGGCGAGGTGCCGAACGCCCACGGCGAGTGCGGGTCGCCGTCGCGGTCGGAGAACGCGTGGTGGCGACGGTGGTCGGCGACCCAGGTGATGACCGGTCCCTGCAGCGCGATGCTGCCGGCGATGGCCATGACCACGCGCAGCCACTGCTTGGCCTTGAACGAGCCGTGCGTGAAGTAGCGGTGGTACGACACGGTGATGCCGAGCCCGCTGATCGCGTAGAACACCACGAAGATGCCCACGTCAACCCAGCTCAGTCCCCAGCCCCAGGCGAACGGCACTGCGACCAGCAGTGCCACCAACGGCGCGATCACGCCGAAGTAAACCGAAAGCTGCACGCCGATTCCGCGGGTGCCTTCGGTGACAGGTTTGGGCCCCTTGGGAGCCGAAGGCTCCCCTGCGGACTGAGTACGGTCGAGCGTGGCCGTCATACGCTTCACTTCTCCCTATGCGGGCACCCTATTACGTAGGGTGCCCTAACCTACGATGCCGTAAGTTACGGTACAGGAGGTTCCGGCGACTGGGGAGTACCTGGACCTCACACCGCTACTTCCGGCAGGGGTACCCGGCGGACGCGTGCTAAACGCATCCCGCGCGCGGACGACACCCGATCGTCGCTATCCTGACCAGGATCGATCCGCCGTAGTGTAATCGGCAGCACTTCAGATTTTGGTTCTGACAGTTCAGGTTCGAATCCTGGCGGCGGAGCAGCTCAGAGGACCCGAACCCACGACACCGGGAGGTTGGCGCTGACCGACGAGGCGACCGACCCGGTAGCGGCCAGGCGTCCCGCGCTGGCCGAAATGTCCGATGCCTGGCTCGTCGGGCGAGCGCGGGAGCTGATCGCCGCCGTCCAGCGGCAGGACTACACCCAGCAGCTCCAGATCGTCGAGCTGATGGACGAGCTGCTCGACGAGACCCAGCGGCGCGGCGAGCCGACGATGATCGCGCAGCTGCTGCGCGCGTCCGCGATCGCCCGCCTGATCACCAAGGGCCTGGCCGCGGAGGCCGAGCCGCGGCTCGACGAGATGCTCGCGCACACCCGCCGGCACGGCCTCGCGCTGCTGCGGGCCGACGCGCACGCGCTACGCGGCCGCCGGCTGGTGATCGCCGCGCAGGAGGATCCCGCGCTCACCGAGATCGCCCGCGCGCTGGCCATCCTCGACGACTCCGCGATCCCGAACCGGCAGGTCGGCATCCGCCAGTGGAACCGGATGCTGTGGTCGGCGCTGAACGACTGCTGGATCGTGCTGAACCAGCTCGGCGTGTACGAAGCCGCCGAAGAGGTCATCGGCCGCGCCGCCTCCGCGATCCGCGAGAGCGCGAGCCCGCACGAGATCACGCTGCAGCTGATGAACCGGGTCAAGATGCTGCTCGGCTGGGGCCTGCGGCTGGAGCGCATCGACGAGTACGACGAGAGCGCCGAGAAGTTCCGCACCGCCGCCTCCATGGCCACGGCCGCCGAAGGCCCGTTCACCGAGTCGCTGTTCCCGCGCCGGTCGGGCGTCGCGGCCGTCGACCAGGTCGGCGTCCTCGCCTCGGCGCAGGCGCTGCACAACCCGAGCGCCGACCAGATCGACCGGCTCCGGCAGCTGCACGAAGGCACCGGCTTCCCGGGCGACACCGAGATCGTGGCTATCGCGCTGGCCCGCTGCCTGGACAAGGCGGACCGCCGCGAAGAGGCCCTCGACGTGCTGCGGCAGGCCCGCGAAGCGCTGAACGACACCTCCCAGCCGTCGATGCGGCTGAACATCGCCCGCGAGCTGGCCCGGCTGGACACCAGCCCGGACTACGCCTCCGGCGCCAGCCAGTCGCTGATCGACTACGCGACCCGGCTCGAGTCCGAGATGTGGAGCCTGCGCGAGTCGCAGATCGCCACGCTGAACGCGCGTCGCGAACACGAACGGCTCTCCGCCGAGCACGGCGCGATCACCCAGCAGGCCCTTCAGGACCCGCTCACCGGCCTGCCGAACCGGCGCGCGCTGGACGAGAAGCTGCGCCAGCTCGCGTCGTCGGCCGACGCGCAGCCCCTCGCGGTCGCGCTGGTCGACCTCGACGGTTTCAAGGGCGTCAACGACAAGGCGTCCCACGCCGAAGGCGACAACGTGCTGCGTGTCGTCGCGAGCACGCTGCGTGACGCGCTGCGCGGCGACGACCTCGTGGCGCGCTACGGCGGCGACGAGTTCATCGTGCTGCTCCCGGGCACGCCGGCGTCCGCGGCGAAGATGGCGCTCGGCCGCGCCGTGAAGTCCGTCGCGGGCCTGCCGAACCACCTTTCCCACGGTGTCACGCTGTCCATCGGGCTCGTTTCGCTGCGGCCGCAGGAGCGCGGCGAGCAGGTCCTCGCCCGCGCGGACGCGGCCATGTACCAGGCCAAACGCGGGGGCGGCAACCAGGTGGCGTCGGCCAACTCGATGGCCGCCGACCCGGCCGCCGCGTGGTCGGGCGAAGGCCTTCCCACCGACCCCGCGTGGGAGCCCGAAGAGCCCAGTTAGGATCGGTCCCCGACCAAAGCGCCACTTTCCCTATGAAAGTGTTCCGGAGGGGGCGTCTCCGGAACACTTTCATAGGGAAAGTGGCGACCGGAGCCATCGTTGGGAGCGCCGTTGACCGGCCCGCTGAGCACGTTGATCCTCGCCGCGGGTGAGGGCACCCGCATGCGTTCCTCGACGCCCAAGGTACTGCACCCGATCGCCGGGCGGCCCCTCGTCGAGCACGCCGTCCGGGCCGCCGCCGGCCTGGACCCCGAGCACCTCGTCGTGGTCGTCGGCCACGGCCGCGAACTGGTCGGCGAGCACCTCGCGCGGGTCGGGGACGCCCTCGGCCGCCCGGTCGGCACCGCGGTGCAGGACCAGCAGAAGGGCACCGGCCACGCCGTGTCGTGCGCGCTCGCGACGCTGCCCGCCGACCTCACCGGCACCGTGCTCGTCAGCTACGGCGACGTCCCGCTGCTCGACACCGCGACCCTGGGCGCGCTGCTCGACGAGCACACCGAGGCGAAGAACGCGGTCACCGTGCTCACCTCGGTCGTCGACGACCCGACCGGCTACGGCCGCATCACGCGCGACGACGCCGGCAAGGTCACCGGGATCGTCGAGCACAAGGACGCGACCCCGGAGCAGGCGGAGATCACCGAGATCAACTCCGGCGTGTACGCCTTCGACGCCGCTGTGCTGCGCGACGGCCTTTCGCGGCTGTCGACCGACAACGCGCAGGGCGAGCTCTACCTCACCGACGTCCTGGGCATCGCGAACGGCGACGGCCTGCGCGTCGGCGCGCTCGTCGTCGACGACCCGTGGCTGACCGAGGGCGTCAACGACCGCGTCCAGCTGTCGGTGCTCGGCGCCGAGCTCAACCGCCGGATCGTGCAGCGCTGGCAGCGCGAGGGCGTCACGGTCGTCGACCCCGCGTCGACCTGGATCGACGCCGGTGTGACCCTGGCGCGGGACGTCGTCATCGAGCCCGGCGTCCAGCTCAAGGGCAGCACTTCGGTCGGCGAGGGCAGCACGGTCGGCCCGGACAGCACGCTGACGAACGTCAAGGTCGGCACGGGTGCCTCGGTGGTGCGGGTGCACGGCTCCGATTCCGAGCTGGGCGACCGCGTGAACGTCGGCCCGTTCACCTACCTGCGGCCGGGCACCAAGCTGGGCGAGAAGGGCAAGCTCGGCGCGTTCGTCGAGACGAAGGCCGCCGACATCGGCGCCGGCACGAAGGTGCCGCACCTGACCTACGTCGGCGACGCCACGATCGGCGAGAACAGCAACATCGGCTGCTCGAGCGTGTTCGTGAACTACGACGGTGTCCACAAGCACAAGACCGTTATCGGGTCGCATGTCCGGTTGGGCGCGGACAACACCTTCGTCGCCCCGGTGCACATCGGTGACGGCGCTTACAGTGGGGCGGGTGCCGTGATCCGCGAAGACGTCCCGCCGGGCACACTCGCGGTGTCGGCGCCGCCGCAGCGGAACATCGAAGGCTGGGCGATCCGTCGCCGGCCGGGTACGCCCGCGGCGGAGGCGGCCCAGGCCGCCCTCGACGCCGAGCCAGCAGCAGGAACCGACGGGGAGTCGCCAGCATGAGTCCGAAGTCAGGCACACCGAAGAAGAACTTGATGCTCTTCTCCGGACGGGCGCACCGGGAGCTCGCCGAAGAGGTCGCCGAGCACCTCAACGTGACGATCACCCCGCAGACGGCGCACACGTTCGCCAACGGCGAGCTGTTCGTCCGGTTCGAGGAGTCCGTCCGCGGCACCGACGCCTTCGTCATCCAGGCGCACACCACGCCCATCAACGAGTACGTGATGGAGCAGCTGATCATGGTGGACGCGCTCAAGCGGGCGAGCGCGAAGCGGATCACCGTGGTGATGCCGTTCTACCCGTACGCGCGCCAGGACAAGAAGCACAAGGGCCGCGAGCCGATCTCGGCGCGGCTGGTCGCGGACCTGTTCAAGACCGCGGGCGCCGACCGGATCATGACGGTCGACCTGCACACCGCGCAGATCCAGGGCTTCTTCGACGGCCCGGTCGACCACCTGATGGCGCAGACCGTGCTGGCCGAGCACATCAAGAAGACCTACGGCAACGCCGACATCACCGTCGTCTCGCCGGACTCGGGCCGCGTGCGCCTGGCCGAGAAGTGGGCGCAGACGCTGGGCGACCGGCCGATCGCGTTCATCCACAAGACCCGCGACCCGGACAAGCCGAACCAGGCCGTGGCCAACCGCGTGGTCGGCAAGGTCGAGGGCAAGCTCTGCGTCCTGATCGACGACATGATCGACACCGGCGGCACGATCGTGAAGGCCACCGAGGCCCTGATCGACGAGGGCGCGGCGGACGTCGTCATCGCGACCACCCACGGCATCCTGTCGGACCCGGCGACCGAGCGGCTTTCGCAGTGCAAAGCGCGCGAGGTGATCGTGACGAACTCGCTGCCGATCCCCGAGGAGAAGCGGTTCGAGGGGCTGACGGTCCTGTCGATCGCTCCGATGCTCGCCGAGGCCATCCAGCAGGTCTTCGAAGACGGCTCGGTGACTTCGCTCTTCGACGGCAACGCCTGATCCCGTCCGCCGGGCGCGAACTCCGCGCCCGGCGGACGTTTCCGGCGCTAGCGTGCCGGGCATGGGGAACTTCAAGTTCGGCGTCAGCTTCCGTGAAATCGGCAGCCGGGACGCGTGGATAGCCAAGTGCCGCCGGGCCGAGGAGCTCGGCTACGACGCCATCACCGTGCCCGACCACCTCGGCACCAGGCGGTTCGCGCCGTTCCCCGTGCTCGCCATGGCCGCCGCCGTCACCGAACGGCCGCGGCTCGGCACCCTCGTCTCCAACGTGCCCTTCTACAACCTCGCGCTCTTCGCCCGCGAAGCCTCTTCGACGGCCGCGCTGCTCGACGGGCGCCTCGACCTCGGCCTCGGCGCCGGGCACATGAAGGCCGAGTTCGACAACGCCGGCCTGCCGTGGCACAAGGCGTCCGAGCGGATCGGCTACCTCCGCGACAGCCTCGGCTACCTGCGGAAACACTTCGAGGACGAAGGCATCGACCACCCGCGGCTGCTCATCGCGGGCAACAGCGACGGCGTCCTGGAGCTGGCCGCCGAGCACGCCGATATCGTCGGCTTCGGGGGCTTGAGGCAGCAGCCCGGGAAGCCGCCGGGCACCTTCAAGCTCGACAACGCCGAGGCGATGGACGAACGCGTCGCGTTCTTCCGTGCCCGGACCGGCCGCGACCCCGAGTACAACATGCTGGTCCAGCACGTCGAGGTCACCGACGACCGGCAGGCCGCGGCGGAGGCCTGGCACGAGCTGACCGAGCGCAGCGCCGTGCCGGACGCCCGGGAACTCCTCGACGCGCCCCAGCTGCTGCTGGGCACGGTCGAGGAGATCGCCGGACAGCTGGAAACCCGGCGCGAGCGCTACGGCTTCTCGTACATCACGGTCTTCGAGCCGTTTTTCGAGACCTTCGCGCCGGTGCTGAAGGAACTTCAGTGCCCAACCGAGGCTTCGCCTCGGGCCGGGGGCTCCGCCACCCGGACCCCCGAAAGCCGTTAATAAGCGACTGTGAAGCGCGCGCGGCGGTGCTTCGGCTGCTCGATCTCGTCGACGTACGCGGTCGCGAAGTCGTCGCCGCCGATGTGCGACTTGCCGTTCTCGTCGGTCAGCAGGACGTCGCCGCCGATCCGGAACTCGCCCTTGCGCTCGCCGGGGGTCCAGGCCCCGAACTCGGCGGCGGGGCTGACGTAGAACCAGTCGAGGTCCTCGGGCTGTTCGCGCAGCAGGCCGAGCACCTCGGCGTGGTTGCCGGCCTCTTCCTTGTACTCGGCCGGGAACTCCGGGGTGTCGAACAGCCGCGGGCCGCCCTCGGCGACGAGCAGGCTCGCCGCGCCACCGACGAACGACAGCCGGACGCCGTTCTCGCGCGCGATCCGGGCGAGCGACGGCACGGCGTCGATGAGCTTCTCGCCGTCGATCGCGCGCGCCGGGGTGGCGACCACGAAGACGTCGGCGTCCTTCGCCAGTCCCGCCACGAACTCCTCGTCGTGGAGCGAGCCCTGCCGCTCGTCGACGCCGTCGGGCGCCGCACCGGGGTTCCGCGCGACGCCGACGACCTCGTGCCCGCGCCGCAGCGCCTCGGCGCCGATCTTGCCCCCGGCGTACCCGGTCCCCCCGAAAACCACCAGCTTGGCCATGTCATTTCTCCCGTTCGAATCGGCTGTACGCAGCCGATGCTAGGAACGGAAGATCACCTACTTCAACGGAAGCAACGCACTCCCGGGTAGGTGTCCAGCTCAGCCGCCCAGGCTCGCGAACTCGGCGGCGACCTTCTGCTTCACGGCGTTGGCGTCGAGCGCCGCGCGCACCTCCGCCGTCGCGTTCGGCTTGGACAGCACCTGGTAGCTGGCGGTGCGGTTCGGCAGCTTGAACTTGACCGTGCAGGACATCTTCACCGTCGCGTACGGCTCGGCGTCGGCCGCCGTCGTGCAGGTCTGCGCGCCGAGCGAGTCGGCGCTGACCTCGACCGAGAGGTTGATGTGCACGACGCTCTTGCCGCCCGCGGCCGGCGAGCCGACCACGCTGGTGGAGACGTCGACGGTCGTCGTGCAGGAGCCGACGAAGTCCTTGCAGTCGAGGGTGTCGTTCGTGACGACGGCGCTGGCCTGGACCAGGCCTTCGAACGGCTGGCCCAGCGCGCCGACGGCGTTGTCCAGGTCGGTGTGGAACGTCTTCAGCGCGTCGCCGGCGATCGGGTCGACGCGGAACTCGCCGCCGAACTTCGGGCCGGCCTGCGGGTCGAGCAGCGCCGGGGCGAAGCTGACGACCCGGTTCGGCTTGGCCGTGGTGACGCGCAGGACGCTGGGCGCGGCGCCGAGCTGGTAGACCTCGGTGCCGTCCGGGAGCTTCGCCTTGACCGGGTCGCCCAGCCGGTCGAGGCCGGTCAGCGCCTTGCGCAGCCCGTCGGCCAGCGCCTGCGGGGCGAACTTGGCGGCGGGGTCGAAGGGCAGCTCGGAGCCGAGCGAACGCACCCAGCTGGTGCCGAACTGCGTGCCCTCGTCGATGGCGTGCGCCTTCCAGTAGTCGGCGTCGGCCTGCAGGTAGAACTGGCCCGCGACCGAGGTCACCTGGACGACGCGGCCTTCGAGCGGCAGCCCGCCGAACGCGTTGCCACCGCGGGTGACCCGGAACTGCTGTTCGGCCCCCTTGGTCGCCGACTTCAGGGAGAGCGCGGGCGTCTGGCCCAGCGCGGTGAGGGCGGCGTCGACCGCGGCACGCTGCTCGGCGCGCCGGTCGGCCGTCTGCTGGCCGGCGGCCGAGACCCCGGCGGTGCCCGGGATCGCCGCCTGGCAGCCCGCCAGCACTCCGCCCAGCAGCAGCACCGCCGCCGCCATGCCCCGTCGAGCCCGCATCTTCCGCCCCCTGCTCTGCCGCCGCGTCCGAGCACACCTCGGCCGGTGAAGTCGCGCCACCGGATTTGTGTCGTCACGCACCGGGGTTCAGGAGGGTTCTAGCCTGGCCCGGGCCCCCGCCGCAACCCACCGTGATGAGGTTGGTTTACACTCTTGAGGTTGTCTCGGCGAGGCGGGGCCCTTCTGGGTGCCCGGCGTGATCGACGCGGCGGCTCGGAGTAGCCCCCGGCTGTCGTGCACGCCCGGAAACTCGCCGCCGAACGCAACCGCCTGAACAGAACAACGCCCGCATCCCCCGCCGCAGCATGCTGTCTCCCGCACCATGTTCGTGATTTGAAGGAGTGCCACACCGTGTCCGAGGTACGTCTGTCCGTCGAGCCGCGCACCGAGTTCGGCAAGGGCGCCGCGCGCCGCACGCGTCGCGCCGGCAAGATCCCCGCCGTGCTGTACGGCCACGGCTCGGACCCGCGGCACTTCGCGCTGCCGGCCATCGAGTTCGCCCGCGTCGTCCGTGAGAACGGCTCCAACGCCGTCATCACCCTCGCCATCGAGGGCTCCGACGAGCTCGCGCTGACGAAGACCATCGTCGTGCACCCGCTCAAGAACTACATCGAGCACGTCGACCTGCTGGTCGTGAAGCGCGGCGAGAAGATCGTCGTCGACGTCCCCGTCGTCGTCACCGGCAACCCCGGCCCCGGCGGTCTGGTCAACCAGGACGTCGACACCCTGCAGGTCGAGGTCGAGGCGCTGCACATCCCGGAGCAGTTCGAGGTCTCCATCGAGGGCCTCGAGATCGGCTCCCAGGTGCTCGCCAGCCAGGTCGAGCTGCCGCAGGGCGCCACCCTGGTCACCGACCCGGAGTCGCTGGTCGTCGCCGTCAACGAGCCGCAGCGTGAAGAGGCCGACGACGAAGACGCCGCCACCGAAGCGGGCGGCGAGTCGGCCGAATCCGCCGAATAATCTTTCCGCATGACCGAAGACCTGCCCGGGGCCGGCGAGCTGATCCTGCTCGCCGGCCTCGGCAATCCCGGACCCCAGTACGCCGGAAACCGGCACAACGTCGGTTTCATGGTGCTGGACGAGCTCGCCGCCCGGGTCGGCGGCAAGTTCAAGACGCACAAGAGCGGCGGCGAGGTGCTCGAAGGCCGGTTGGCCGGCCGCCGCGTCGTGCTCGTGAAGCCGCGCACGTACATGAACCTCTCCGGCGGCCCGGTGGTCGGCGCGGCGCGGTTCTACAAGGTGCCGCCGACCGGCGTGGTCGTGGTGCACGACGAGCTGGACGTCGACTTCGGCGCGCTGAAGCTCAAGTTCGGCGGCGGCGACAACGGCCACAACGGACTCCGCTCGATCACGAAGTCGCTCGGCACCCGCGACTACTACCGGGTCCGGTTCGGCATCGGCCGCCCGCCCGGCCGCCAGGACCCCGCGGACTTCGTGCTGAAAGACTTCTCGACGGTGGAGCGCAAGGAGCTCCCGTTCGAGGTGGACAGGTGCGCGGACGCGACCGAAGCACTGGTCGGCACGGGTCTCGCGGCCGCGCAAAACGCCTTCCATGCCGGCTGACAACAGTGGCAAGGTGAGCCCATGACCCCTGACGAAGTCCGGGCGATCGCGTTCGGCAAACCCCGCTTCGGCCGGCGCGGCTACAACGAGGACGAGGTCGACGCCTTCCTCGACCTGATCGCCGAGGCGCTGGCCGGCCGGAACATCCTGACCGCCGACGACATCCACTACGTCGAGTTCACGATCATGCCGGTCGGCATGCGCAGCTACGACCAGGCTCAGGTCGACCTGTTCCTGGACGAGGCCGAGGCGGCGCTCATCGAGCTGCGCAACCCGCGGCCGGTGGTGGTCGACGAGCAGCGCCCGCAGGGGCCGCGGAAGTGGTTCGGCCGAGGCTGACGAGTGTGAGGCCGGCCACACAGCGCTGCGTAGTCCCGGCTCACTCACAGGCGGATGGCGGCCGCCCGTCGGGGTGAGCTTCGAGGTCCACCCCTTCCGGGGAGCCCGTCCGCGGGTTAGGACGGTGTACGGCAGTTCGCACCGCCCAACCCCGAATCGGAGAGTTGCATGTCGTTCACCGCCGAAGACCTCGCCGAGGTCACCTTCGGTAACGCCCCGATCGGCCGCCGTGGCTACGCCAAGCACGAGGTCGACGAGTTCGTCCGGCGCATCGCCAAGACGTTCGCCGAGGAGGACGACCTGACCGCCGCCGAAGTGCACCACGTGATCTTCGCGAAGCCGCTGATCGGCAAGCGCGGCTACGACGAGCGCGAGGTGGACGACTTCCTCGACGCGGTGGAGGACCAGCTCGCCACCCGCACCGGCCACGCCCCGGACCTCCCGGGCGCCCGCACGCCGGCGGAAGCCACGGCCGAACGCGCCACCCCGCCGACGATCCGCGCCACCCGCGTCCAACAGCGCTAGCTCCTAGCGCCCCAATGTGGCCTTGGTTGCGTCTCACGCACCCAATGTGGCCTTCGGTGCGTCTGACGCACCGAAGGCCACATTGGGGCGCTAGGTGTGATGTCCAGGGAGGTTGGTCAGCCGGGTGACGGGTGGCTTGCCTCCGGTGGATGAGTGGGGTCGGTGGTGATTGTAGAAGTGCAGCCACCCCGGTAACGCCGCCCGCCGCAGAGCCTCGGACGGGTAGAAGCGGGCGTAGGCCCAGCCCTCGGCCAGAGTGCGGTGGAACCGTTCGATCTTGCCGTTGGTCTGCGGCCGGTAAGGCCGGGTCCGTTTCGGGGTGATGCCCAGCTCGGTGCAGGTGTCACGCCAGGCTGAGGAGCGGTAGCAGGCGCCGTTGTCGGAGAGCACGCGTTCGACGGTGACGCCGTGGTCGGCGAACCAGGCGGCGGCTCGACGGAGGACACCGAGGGCGGTGTCGGCTTTCTCGTCGGCGTGGATTTCGGCGTAGGCGAGGCGGGAGTGGTCGTCGAGGACGGTGTGCACGTAGGCGGTGCCGGTGCGGGCGTGTCGGTCGGTGCTCCAGATTCCGGTGCGTCGCGAGGTGGCTGATTTGTTCTTGTCGCCTTGCTGTTTGCCGACGTAGCGCCAGCCGCCGCCGTCGGGGATGTTGCCGAACTTGGTGACATCGACGTGGATCAGCGAGCCGGGGTGGTCGTGTTCGTAGCGGCGCAGCGGTTCGCCGGTGACCCGGTCGATGCGGGACAGGCGGTTGATCCGGCAGCGCACCAGGACCGCGTGCACGGTCGAGGCGGGCAGGCCGAGCCGGCCGCCGATCTGGACCGGGCCCAGTCGCTTGCGCCACCGCAACGCCACGATCTGCCGCACCGTCGGGGCCGGGGTGCGGGTCGGGCTGTGGTGCGGGCGGCAGCTGCGGTCAGCCATGCCGGCCGGGCCTTCGGTGCGGTAGCGGTCGGCCCATTTGCGGGCGGTCTTGGCCGCGACCATGAACATCTTCGCCGCCGCTGCGCAGGTCCAGCCCTGCTCGACGATCAGACGGGCCAGCCGCAGCCGGGTGCGTGGGGTGAGGGTGGCGTTAGGGTGGGACACGAAGGCCTCCGGAGGCGTGATGTGGTTCCTCGACAGCTCCACTTCACATCCGGAGGCCTTCACCTGTCAGCACGACAGGCCGCCGCTGGTCACCTCAACTCGGGACAACGTCCCTGAACATCACAGCTAGGCGTCGGCGTTCTTCTTGATCTTGTCCGCGAACTGCTGCGCCGTCGCCGCGCGCTTGACCTTGCCCGACGGGGTCTTCGGCAGGCTCCCCGCCGGCAGCACGACCACCGCGTACGGCCGCATGTCCACCGCGTCGCGCACCCGCGCCGAGACCTGCTTCATCAGGTTCTTCTCGGCCTCGGCGTCGCCCGCCAGCTTCGACTCGACGACCACCGCGAAGCGTTCACGACGGCTGCCCGCGTCCAGCCGCACCGCCACCGCGTTGCCCGCCCGCACACCTTCGACCGACGTCGCCGCGCGCTCGATGTCCGTCGGGTACAGGTTGCGGCCGCCCATGATGATGACGTCCTTGCGGCGGCCGCAGATGACGATCTGGCCGTCCACCAGGTACCCGAGGTCGCCGGTGTTCAGCCACCCCGCGTCGTCCTGGGTGGCGACCGGGCCCTCCATGGTCAGGTAGCCCGGCGTCACGGCCTCGCCGCGCAACCGGATCTCGCCGACCTCACGCTCGCCGACGCGCTCGCCCGCGTCGTTGACGATCTCCGCCTCGAGCCCGTCGAGCGGACGGCCGAGCAGCGCGAACGACCGGACGCTGTCGGTGCCGCGCCGCGGGTCGCCCTCGGGGACCGGCACCGCGCGGTTGTCCGCCTCCAGCGCGTCGGCCTCGACGACGTCGAGGGTGAGCCCGGTGAACAGCGGCGCGAACGACACCGCGAGCGTCGCCTCCGCCATGCCGTAGGCCGGGAAAACGCATTCCGCCGGCATCTTGAACCGGGCACCGGCGTCCACAAAGGTCTGGACGGCGGTTTCGTCGATGGGCTCGGCGCCGTTCAGGGCGATCCGCAGCTTCGAGAGGTCGTAGGCGTCGCCGGAGTCGACGCGCGCCATCCGGCGTCCGACGATCGCGTAGGCGAAGTTCGGGGCCGCCGTCGTCGTGCCGCCGTACTTGGTGATCAGCTCGGGCCAGATCAACGGCCCCGAAAGGAATTCGACCGGCGTGATCTTGACGAGCTCGACACCGAAGGTCATCGGCACGGTCAGGAAGCCGACCATGCCCATGTCGTGGAACGTCGGCAGCCAGGACACCATCACGTCGGTGTCGAAGTCGAACTCCGCGCGGTCGACCATGGCCTTGACGTTGGAGTACAGGTTCCCGTAGGTGATCCGCACGGCCTTGGGGTCGGCGGTGGAGCCGCTCGTCAGCTGCAGGAGCGCGGTCTCGCCCTCGTCGGTGACGACGACGTCGTCCAGGGGCTCGGCTCCGGCGAGCTCGGTGATCAGCTTGAAGCCGATGCCCTTCTGCTCCAGCACCGGCGCCAGCTGGTCGAACGGCTCGCCCAGCAGCACCAGGTCCGAGCCGATCATCCCGAGCACCCGCACGGTGTCCTCGGCCCACTCGGCGAGGTCGGTGCGCGGAGTGGGCTGGTGCAGCATGGTGACGCTGCCCCCGGCCAGCCAGACGGCCTGCACGGTCGGCGCGATCAGCGCCGGTGCCGCGGCCAGCACCCCGACCGCCGTGCCCCGCCGGAACCCGCCGGCGACGAGCCCACCGGCGATCCGCCGGGCTTCCTGGTGCACTTCGGCCCAGGTCCGCCGGACCGGCTCCTTGGGCTCCCCGGTGACCATGCCACGCTGCTGACCCCGCCCCGCCGCGGTGGCGACGAGCGTGTCCACGAACCTGCTCATGAGGTAGACATTACTGGCAGCCGTGTCACTCCAGCAGTTCGGACGTCTCCAGCCAGCGGCCCTCGACGTCCTGGATCTCGCCCTGCACGCCCTTCAGCTGCGAGTTGAGCTCCATCAGCTTCGCCGGGTCGGTCGCCGCCTCCAGGAGGGACGCGTGGAGCTTCTCCTCCTTCGCGTGCAGCTGGTCCAGTTTGCGCTCCAGCCGGCCCAGTTCCTTCTGCGCCGCCCGGAGATCCGCCGCCGACTTCTTCGCCTCGGCCTTCGCCGCCGTCGGGGCCACCGCGGCCGCCGGTTCCTTGGCGAGGGCACGGCGGTTCAGGTACTCCTCGATGCCGCCCGGCAGGTGGGTGATGCGGCCGTCGCCGAAGAGGGCGACGATCGTGTCGCAGACGCGTTCGACCAGGTAGCGGTCGTGCGAGACGACGACCATCGTGCCCGGCCAGCCGTCGAGGAGGTCCTCCAGCTGCTGCAGCGTGTCGATGTCCAGGTCGTTCGTCGGCTCGTCGAGCAGCAGCACGTTCGGCTCGGCCATCAGCAGCCGGCACAGCTGCAGCCGGCGCCGCTCGCCGCCGGAGAGGTCGCCGACCGGGGTCCACTGGCGCGCCTGCGGGAAGCCGAGCTTCTCGCCCAGCTGCGACGCCGTCATCTCCTGCTTGCCGAACACCACGCGCCCGGCCACCTGCTCGATCGCCTGCAGCACGCGCAGGTCGGCGGGCAGGTCGTCGAGCTCCTGGCGCAGGTGCGCGAGCGCGACCGTCTTGCCCTCGATCCGGCGCCCGGTCGACCCTTCGACGTCACCGCCCAGCAGCTTCAGCAGCGACGTCTTGCCGGAGCCGTTGACCCCGACCAGGCCGATCCGGTCGCCCGGCCCGACCCGCCAGGTGACGTGGTCGAGCAGCGTCCGGTCGCCGACCTGGTACGTCGTGTCTTCCAGCTCCAGCACGGTCTTGCCCAGGCGCCGCTTCGCGAACGCCATCAGCTCGACGGAGTCGCGCGGCGGCGGCACGTCCGCGATCAGCGCCTCGGCCGCGTCGATGCGGTAGCGCGGCTTCGACGAGCGCGCCTGCGGGCCGCGGCGCAGCCACGCCAGCTCCTTGCGGGCCAGGTTCTGCCGCTTCTCCTCGGCCGTCGCCGCCAGCCGCGCCCGCTCGGCGCGCGCGAAGATCCAGTCGGCGTAACCACCTTCGTAACTCTCGACGCGGCCGTTGGCGACCTCCCAGGTCACACTCGCGACGGTGTCGAGGAACCACCGGTCGTGGGTGACGACCACGACCGCGATCCGCCGGGTCAGCAGGTGGTCGGCGAGCCACTGGACACCTTCGACGTCCAGGTGGTTGGTCGGTTCGTCGAGCACGACGAGGTCGAGCTCGCCGGTCAGCGCGGCCGCCAGCGAAACCCGCCGCCGCTCCCCGCCGGACAGGTTCGCGGTGGGCGTTTCGAGCCCGATCGCGGTGATGCCCAAGCCATCCACAATGGACCGGACGCGCACGTCGGCGGCCCATTCGTGCTCGGCGCCGTAGCGTTCGAGCACGACTTCGCCGACCGTGCTGCCGTCCGGGAGCTCGGTCCGCTGGGTGACCACGGCCATCCGCAGGCCGCCGACGTGGCTCACCCGCCCGGAATCCGGCTCGGCGAGTCCGGAAAGGACTTCCAGGAGGGTGGTCTTGCCCCCGCCGTTGAGGCCGACGACGCCGATGCGCTGCCCGGCCGCGACGCCGAGCGACACACCGTCCAGGAGCGGGCGCACCCCGTAGGACTTGCTCACCGCTTCCAGGTTGACCAGGTTGGCCATGCGCTCAGCCGATCCTTTCCGAGAGAAGAAGAAGTGGTATCCGACCATCCACAGTGGAGAGTCAGGCGTGCACCCGCGGCGGGGCCGGGCGGGGCGCGTCGTCCCCGCCGACCACGCGGGCGCCGGGAACCGGGCCGTGCGCCACGCGGACCGTGCGGCACACCCCCGCGCCCGACAGCTCCGCGGCGACCTCGACCGCCGACTGCGCGTCCTCGCAGAGGAAGGCGCACGTCGGGCCGGAGCCGGAAACCGTGCCGGCGAGCGCGCCCGCGTTGACGCCGGCCCGCAGCGTCCGGCGCAACCCGGGCCGCAGCGAAACCGCCGCCGCCTGGAGGTCGTTGCCCAGCAACAGCGCCAGCTGACGCGGGTCGCCCGAAGCCAGCGCCTCGACGACCGGGGTGTGCGAGCCGATCCGCGGCGACTTGCCGCCGGCGCGGAGGCGGTCCAGCTCCTTGAACACCTTCGGCGTCGACAGCCCTTCGGAGTCGAAGGCCAGCACCCAGTGGAAGGTGTGCCGCGACAGCACCGGGACGAGCTGCTCGCCCCGCCCGGTGCCCAGCGCGGTGCCGCCGTAGAGCGCGAACGGGACGTCGCTGCCCAGCCCGGCGGCGATTTCGGCCAGCTCGTCGCGCGTGACGTCGAGGTTCCAGAGGCTCGCCAGCCCGACCAGGGTCGCCGCCGCGTCGGCGCTGCCGCCGGCCATGCCGCCCGCGGCCGGGATGCCCTTGCGCAGCACCACCCGGACGTTCGGCTCTCCGGTGCGGCCGACGTGCGCGGAAAGCGCTTCGACCGCGCGCCAGGCCAGGTTGGTGTGGTCGGCGGGCACCGAGCCCTCGCCCTCGCCGTAGAGCTCCAGCCCCGGCTCCTCGGTGACCGCGACGGTCACCTCGTCGGTCAGCGACAGGGCCTGGAACACGGTCACGAGGTCGTGGTAACCGTCTTCGCGCAGGTCGCCGACCGCGAGGTGCAGGTTGACCTTGGCCGGGACCCGGACGGTGACTGGGGGCGGAACTACGGCGAGCACCCGACCAGCCTACGTGCCCGCGAAAACGCCCCAATGTGGCCTTCGGTGCGTTGAACGCACCCAAGGCGGCCTTCGGTGCGTTGAACGCACCCAAGGCCACATTGGGG
>NZ_JBFBBQ010000065.1:0-47850 GCF_040682775.1 Amycolatopsis sp. NPDC051106
CTACCGAAGCCGCGTAACCTGTTTCGAGAATGGAGAGTCCACATGGGACATGCGTCTGGCGCCAGGAATGAGTCATTCACTGCGTTCGCGAAGCCCGGCCCGCGGCCCGGGCGAGATACCGGGGGTGGGACCGGTGGCGGCTGGACCCGGGCCTCGCCGGGAGCGGGCGCGACCACTGGCTCCGGCCTTTCGGGGTAAGCGGCTCGCACGGTCCGGGCGTTCTTGACAAGATGGACGCCCGAGACCCACGAGTGCGCAGGTGATGATGGTGAGTAGTCCCTTCGGCGGGAACCGGGCACCCGGGAACCTGCCACGCTTGCCGACCCCGCCGACCGGCTGGCCGATCGGGTCGTACGCGACCTACGGCGAGGCGCAGCAGGCCGTCGACTTCCTCGCGGACAGCGAGTTCTCCGTCAGCGACGTCACGATCGTCGGCGTGGACCTGATGCTCGTCGAACGCGTCATCGGGAAGCTGAGCTGGGGACGCGTGCTCGGCACCGGGGCCGTCTCCGGCGCCTGGTTCGGCCTGTTCGCCGGGCTGCTGCTCGGGCTGTTCGTCAACCAGGGCTTCGCGTTGCAGCTGCTCACCGGGCTCGTGCTCGGCGTGCTCTCCGGCCTGATGTTCGCGGCCATCGGGTACAGCATGTCGCGCGGGCGGCGGGACTTCTCCTCGGCGAGCCAGCTCGTCGCCGGCCGCTACGACGTCCTGTGCCAGCCGCGCTCGGCCGAGCGGGCCCGGGAGCTGCTGGCCAAGCTGGCGCTCAAGCCGCCCTCGGCCAACATCTGAGGGAAACCCTGGAAAACCCGGCCAATACCAGGGGAAAATCACAGTTCAGTCTGCGGTGGGCTGAATCGTTACCGATACTGCTTGCGGGGTGTGATCGCCCGGCATAAGTTGTCCGACACCAGTCGGGCGGCCCCGCCTTGCCAGCGTGGCGGCCCGAGCACTAGCACGTCGGGGTGCTGGCGCGGTTCGCCTCATCGCGCTGTGGTGCCCACCGGGCACCGCGGTATCCGGCGTGCACGCGGGTGAGGAGGCCTTATGGGGAAGAGGATCGGCGCGGGCAAACGGGGGCGATCGCCCGGCCGTACCGCGGTCCTGCTGGGGGCAGGGGCTTTGGTGACCGGCATGCTGGCCGGTTGCGGTTCGGGTGGCGGGCTGAAGATCAACGTCTACTACGCGCCCGAAGACAGCTTCCAGAAAGTCGTCGACAACTGCAACCAGGCGGCCGGCGGTCGCTACGAAATCGTCTACAACAAGCTGCAGCGCGGGTCGGACGACCAGCGGCTGCAGATGGCCAGGCGGCTCGCCGCGGGTGACACCGCGATGGACGTCCTGGGCCTCGACGTGACCTGGGTTTCGGAGTTCGCCGAAGCCGGGTGGATCGACGAGTGGAAGGACCAGAACAAGGCCGCGGCGTCCGAAGGCGTCCTGGACGGGCCGCTGGAAACGGCGACCTACAACGGGAAGCTCTACGCGGCCCCGAAGAACACGAACATCCAGCTGCTCTGGTACGACGACCGGATCACGCCGACCCCACCCAAGACGTGGGACGAGATGATCCAGAAGTCGAAGGAGCTGAAGGCGCAGGGCAAGCCGTACAGCATCGTCTTCACCGGCGCGCAGTACGAAGGTCTGGTCGTCTTCTACAACACGCTCGTGGAGTCGATGGGCGGGCACATCCTGTCCGACGACGGCAAGTCCGTGGTGATGGACGACGGCGCGGTCAAGGCACTGGCGCTGCTGAAGCAGATCACCGCGTCGGGGATCACCGACCCGTCGCTGACCAACTCGAAGGAGGACGACGTCCGGCAGACGTTCCAGCGCGGCGACGCCGCGTTCGAACTGAACTGGCCGTTCGTCTACGCCTCCTACGCGAAGGACAAGGCGTCGGACGTCCAGCACATGAAGTGGGCCGTCTACCCCGAGGCGCAGGCCGGTACGCCGGCCAAGACCACCATCGGCGGGTACGACCTCGCGATCAGCTCGCTGTCGGCGCACAAGCCCGAGGCGTACGAAGCGGCGTTGTGCCTGCGGAGTGCGGAGAACCAGAAGTTCTCGGCGATCAACGACGGTGTGCCGCCGACCATCGAATCGGTGTACCACAACGACACGCCGCTCGACCCGTCGAAGCCGGCGGGTGACGACAACCCGAACATGGCGATCAAGTACCCGATGCGCGACTCCATCCTGGACGCGCTGAAGGACGCCGCCGTCCGGCCGCTGACCCCGGCGTACCAGAACATGTCGACGGTGATGTCGAAGGTCCTGTCACCGCCGGCCGAAATCGATCCGAAGGCCACCGCGGACAAGCTGCGCGAGCAGCTCAACGACGCGCTCCAGTCGAAGGGAGTGATCCCGTGACCGTCCAGGACTCGAGCCCGGCGGACACTTCCGGGGCCACGGTCGCCGAGGAGGCGACGTCCCGCAAGAAGGGCAAACCCGCACTGTCCGAAGGGAAGAAGGCCGAGCGGAAGCTCGGGCTCTGGCTGTGCGCGCCCGCGTTCTTCGTGATGATCGCGGTCACCGGCTACCCGATCGTCTACTCGATCTGGCTGTCGCTGCAGCGGTACGACCTGCGGTTCCCCGCGCAGCAGGAGTTCGTCGGCTTCGACAACTACGGGGCCGTGCTGACCAACTCGTACTGGTGGACGGCGTTCGGCACCACGATGTTCCTGACCGTGGTGTCGGTGGCGATCGAGTTCGTCCTCGGCATGGCGCTGGCGCTGGTCATGCACCGGACGCTCGTCGGGCGCGGCCTGGTCCGCACGGTCGCGCTGATCCCGTACGGCATCGTCACGGTCGTCGCGGCGTTCTCGTGGTACTACGCGTGGACGCCGAAGACCGGCTACCTGGCGAACTGGCTGGCCGCGGACGCGGCGCCGCTGACCGACCAGTGGCCGTCGATGTTCATCATCATCGGCGCCGAGGTGTGGAAGACCACGCCGTTCATGGCGCTGCTGCTGATGGCCGGCCTCGCGCTGGTGCCGGACGACCTGCTCAAGGCCGCGGCGATGGACGGCGCGAGCGCGTGGCAGCGGTTCACGAAGGTGATGCTGCCGGTGATGAAGCCGGCGATCCTCGTGGCGCTGCTGTTCCGCACGCTCGACGCGTTCCGGATCTTCGACAACATCTACGTGCTCACCGGTGGCGCGCAGGACACCGGGTCGGTGTCCATGCAGACCTACGACAACCTGGTCAAGGGGCTCAACCTCGGGATCGGGTCGACGATGGCGGTGCTGATCTTCATCACCGTGGCGATCATCGCCTTCATCTTCATCAAGGTGTTCGGCACGGCCGCACCGGGTTCGGACGACGGGGGTAAGCGCTGATGGTGATGGGAACCGTCACGACGGGCCGCAAAGTCAGGTGGGGCCTGGTCGACATCCTCGTGCTGGTGTTCGCGCTGGTGCCGGTGCTCTGGGTCGTTTCGCTGTCGTTCAAGACCAAGGACACGCTGACCGACGGGTCGTTCATCCCGCAGTCGTGGACCTGGCAGAACTACGCGGACATCTTCCAGACGTCGGAGTTCCTGCTGGCGCTGGTCAACTCGATCGGCATCGCGATCATCTCGACGGTGATCGCGGTGGTGCTGGGCACGATGGCCGCGTACGCGATCGCGCGGCTGGAGTTCCCCGGCAAGCAGCTGCTGGTCGGGCTTTCGCTGCTGATCGCGATGTTCCCGCAGGTGTCGCTGGTGACGCCGCTGTTCAACATCGAGCGGAACCTCGGGCTGTTCGACACCTGGCCCGGCCTGATCCTGCCGTACATCACGTTCGCCCTGCCGCTGTCGATCTACACGCTGTCGGCGTTCTTCCGGGAAATCCCGTGGGAGCTGGAGAAGGCGGCGAAGATGGACGGCGCGACGCCGGCCCAGGCGTTCCGGAAGGTGATCGCGCCGCTGGCCGCGCCGGGTGTGTTCACCACCGCGATCCTGGTGTTCATCTTCTGCTGGAACGACTTCCTGTTCGCCATCTCGCTGACGTCGACCACGGCGTCGCGCACGGTGCCGGCGGCGCTGTCGTTCTTCACCGGGTCCTCGCAGTTCGAGGACCCGACGGGACAGGTGAGCGCGGCCGCGGTCGTCATCACCATCCCGATCATTGTGTTCGTGTTGTTCTTCCAGCGTCGCATCGTGGCGGGGCTGACCTCCGGTGCGGTGAAGGGGTAGTCATGGCTGAAATCGTCCTCGACAAGGTGTCGAAGAAGTACCCCGACGGCGCGCTCGCGGTGTCCGAAGTGGACATCACCATCGCCGACGGCGAGTTCATCATCCTGGTCGGCCCGTCCGGCTGCGGGAAGTCGACGACGCTGAACATGGTGGCGGGCCTGGAGGACATCTCCTCCGGCGAGCTGCGCATCGACGGCAAGCGCGTCAACGAGAAGGCCCCGAAGGACCGGGACATCGCGATGGTGTTCCAGTCCTACGCGCTCTACCCGCACATGAGCGTCCGGGAGAACATGGCGTTCCCGCTGCGGCTGGCGAAGGTCGACGACAAGACGGTGCGGGCGAAGGTGGAGGAAGCCGCGGCGATCCTCGACCTGAACGCGCACCTGGACCGCAAGCCGGCCAACCTCTCCGGTGGCCAGCGGCAGCGCGTTGCGATGGGCCGGGCGATCGTCCGGAACCCGAAGGCGTTCTTGATGGACGAGCCACTGTCCAACCTGGACGCCAAGCTCCGCGGCCAGATGCGGACGTCGGTGTCGAAGATCCAGAAGCAGCTCGGCACGACGACGCTGTACGTCACGCACGACCAGACCGAAGCCATGACCCTGGGCGACCGGGTCGTGGTGCTGCGCGGCGGTTTCGTGCAGCAGATCGGCTCGCCGCAGTTCCTCTACGACAACCCGGCCAACCTGTTCGTCGCGGGGTTCATCGGCTCGCCGTCGATGAACTTCGTGCCGGCCACGCTGGAGAACAACGAGCTGCACAGCCCGCTGGGCACCACGCCGCTCACCGACCGGGTCCGGCGGCTGGTGGAGAAGGCGGGCGCGCCCCGCGAGGTGCTGGTCGGCATCCGGCCGGAGCACTTCGAGGACGCGGCGCTGGTCGAGGCCGGGCAGAAGACGGGCGGCGGCACGTTCACCGCGCACATCGACGTTCTGGAGTCGATGGGTTCGGAGAAGTTCGCCCACTTCACGCTCGAAGGTGAGACGGCGACCTCCGCCGAGCTCGCCGAGCTGGCCGCGGACAGCGGTTCGGCCGACGTCCCGGGTTCGGAGTCCCAGATCGTGGCCCGCCTTTCGGCGGAGTCGTCCGCGAAGGAGAACTCGGACCTCGAGATCTGGTACGACGCGGACAAGATCAAGCTGTTCGACCCGGCCAACGGCAAGAACCTCACCTACGAGGACTAGCCCGCTGTCCTGAAGGGCACCCTCATGGCTCTCAAGGCCGTGAAGGTGCCCTTCAGGGCGTTTCAGGGGTGCAGGGTCGGGCGGTAGACGAGCTCCTGGATGTTGCCGTCGAGCGTCCGGGTCTCGAGGAGCTCGAGGTCGAAGTCCTCCGCGCCGGCGAAGATGGGCCCCTCGCCGGTCTTGCCGGTGATGACCGGGTAGAGCGTCACCTGGACGCGGTCGACCATGCCGGCGGCCAGCAGCGCGCGGTTCATCGCCAGGCTGCCGTGCGAGCGCAGCGGCACGTCGGACTCCTTCTTGAGCCGGGCCACGACGTCGACGGCGTCACCGCTCAGGATGGTGGCGTCCGGCCAGCCGAGCGGGTCTTCGAGGGTGTTCGACACCACGGTGGCCGGCAGGTTGTGCAGCCGCGCCACCCACGGGTCGAGGTCGTCCTCGGGAACGGCGCTCAGCATCTCGGCGGTCATCCGGAACGTGGTGGCGCCGAAGACGATCCGCTGCTCCTGCTCGTACTGGGCGAGGCGGTGCGCGAGCAGCTCGGGGCCCTGCTTGCCCCAGTAGCCGCCCCAGTCGCCGTGGTGGTCGCCGAAGCCGTCGAGGCTGCAGAAGACGTCGAAGGTGTAGGTCGCGGTCATGGTGAATCTCCTTTTCAGTGATTTGTCGAAGCCAGGCGCGCTCGCCGGGTCTCCAGGAAGGTGCGTTCGGTTTCGTTGCCGGCCAAGGCGATCGCCTCGTCGTAGGCGGCGACCGCTTCGGCGGTCCGGCCGAGCCGGGTGAGGAAGTCGGCCCGGGTGGCGGGCAGTAGGTGGTAGCCCGGCAGGTCCAGGTGTTCGAGGGTGGCCAGCGCCAGCGCCGGACCGTGCACCTCGGCGACGGCGACCGCGCGGTTGAGCGCGACGACCGGCGACGGGTTCTGCGCCAGCAGCTGGTCGTAGAGCGCCAGCACCTGCGTCCAGTCGGTCGACGGCCCGTCGGTGTGCACGGCGTTGATCGCCGCCTGCAGCTGGTACGGCCCCGGCCGGTTGCGGCGCAGGCACCGCCGCACCAGCGCGTGCCCCTCGGCGATCAGCTCCCGGTCCCACCGCGACCGGTCCTGCTCCGCGAGCACCACCAGCTCACCCGACGGGCTCACGCGGGCGGGCCGCCGGGCTTCGGTGAGCAGGAGCAGCGCCAGCAGCCCGAGCACCTCCGGCTCGTCCGGCATCAGCTCGGCCAGCGCCCGCGCCAGGCGGACGGCGTCGGCGCACAGGTCCGTCCGCAGCAGCTCCCCGGACGTCGACGCGTAGCCCTCGTTGAAGATCAGGTACAGCACGGTGAGCACCGAGGCCAGCCGGCCGGGGAGCTCGGCGGCGTCCGGCACCCGGTAGGGGATGCCGGCGTCGCGGATCTTCTTCTTCGCGCGGACGATCCGCTGCGAGATGGTCGCTTCCGGCACGAGGTAGGCGCGCGCGATCTCCGGCACCTCGAGCCCGCCGAGCAGGCGCAGGGTCAGCGCGGTCTGCGCGAGCGGCGAAAGCGCGGGGTGGCAGCAGGTGAAGATCAGGCGGAGCTGGTCGTCGCGCACAGGTCCCACCTCCTCCAGCTCGTCGGATTGGTGCAGCAGCAACGCCTGCGCGTGCCGGGCTTCGCGGGTGGACTCCCGGCGCAGGCGGTCGATCGCCCGGTTGCGGGCGGTGGTCACGATCCACGCGCCGGGGTTGGGCGGCAGCGTTTCGTCCCACTTCGTGACGGCCACCGCGAACGCGTCCTGCACGGCTTCCTCGGCGAGCCCGATGTCCCCGAGGAGGCGCGTCAGCGTGGCCACGCACCGGCCGTACTCCGCCCGGTAGACGCCGTCGAGGTCCATCAGCGCCGGCGCGAACCGTCGTCGAACGGACGCACTTCGATCGGCTGCTCGCAGGCCAGCGAGCATTTCTCGGCCCAGACCAGCGCCTGGTCGAGGTCGTCGGCCTCGATCACCCAGAACCCGCCGAGCTGTTCCTTCGTCTCGGCGAACGGGCCGTCGGTGAGCGTGGTCGTGCCACCCGGCGTGCGGACGACCGTGGAAGCGTCCGAGTGCTGCAGGCCGCCGACGAACACCCACACCCCGGCGGCCTTCATCTCGTCGGTGACCTTGCCGGTGCGGGCCAGCTGGGCCTGCACGGCTGCTTCGGACTCCGGCGGCGCGCTCTCGTCGAGCTGGACGGCCAGCAGGTACTGCTTCATCTCGGGCTCCTTCCTCCGGGAGACCGCTCGTGCCGGTCTCTCACCTTGGCTACGAACCGGCTCGGCGCCGTTCGACAATCCCGGGAGAAAAGTTTCGAGAAAAGGTGCCGGGCTACGCCACGGGCAATCGCGGGAGGATCGCGTTCGCCGCGGTACGGGCCAGCGCGCACGTGCCGTCGCCGGCCGTGCCCGCCGTCTCCACCACGCTGAGCTCCGCCAGCTCGCGACGGCCCGGCAGGCCCCGTGCCGGCTGCGTGGTGTCGACCAGGCAGAACGCGCCCGCCACGCGGACCCGCGCCTCGCGCCCGCCCACCGGCTCGGCGGGAGTCGTCGGCTCGTCGGTTTGCACCGTCAGCTTGAGGCTCACCTTGCCGCGGATGCAGCTGTGCCCGGACAAGCCGGTCGTCGGCCGGCTCCCGGCGCCCGCGACGGCGTCGAGGTCGGGACTGTCCAGCATCGCGCAGGGCGCCACGAGGCCCCACGAGCGCTCCGGGAACGTCAGCCGCCGCACCTTGTTCGCGGTGACCGCGGTCAGCACCGAGCCGACGGCCGCGTCCGCGACCCCGCAGCGGGCGGCCTGGTCGGTGCCGCCGTCGGTGACCGAGAGGTCGAGCCGGTTGCCGTCGGCGAAGGTGATGGCGCGGGTGCAGGCGCTGTGGTCGTTGAACATCGACTGCTGCACCGCGACGCCGTCGGGCACCGCGCCTTCGTAGGAGTAGGGCTTGATGTTCGGGTCGGAGTCGAAGGCCAGCGGCCCGACGAGGATCGTGCGCCCGCCGGCGTCGGCCCGGCAGGTCTCGAACGTCGGGGTGACGACCGCGCCGGGCGCGACGGCGGGCACGTCGAGCAGGCTGCAGTAGTCGACGGTCTCGAAGTCCCCGAGCGCGGCCGACGCGGTCAGCGGCGTCGGCCCGGACGACGGTTCGGGAGCGGCCTGGGTCTTCGCGCACCCGGCGGCGAGCAGGGCGCAGAGCATGGCGACGACCAAGGACTGCAGACGCGGGTACACGGTGTGCAAGTATCACCGCATCGAGCGGAAAAACCAGCCCTGACGGGGACATCTCTCATTGTTTTTCGCGCCCGGTCACGAGAACGCGCTGGTCACCGGATTCCACGCCGGTTTCCCGGGTTTCGCCGGGCCTGCCGAACGATTTTCGCTTTTGCCATCCCCTAAGGGAAGGATCCTTCCCACGAGCGATGCGGAAGCGGGTACTCCGGTGGTGAAGTGGAGATATCGGAAGTTCTCCGAAGCACGAGGAAAGGGAAAGACGATGAGCGCACCGGTCACCACCCGACGGCTGTCCCGTCCCCGCTACGGCCGCATGATCGGCGGTGTGTGCGCGGGTCTCGCCCAGCGATGGGGCATGAAGACCAGCACGGTGCGGCTGCTGGCCGTGCTGTCGTGCCTGCTGCCCGGGCCGCAGTTCGTGGCCTACCTGATCATGTGGGCGATCATTCCGTCCGAGTGACGGCGGTGGCGACGGTGCCGAGGAAGCCGCGCCAGGCAGAGGCGTCGACGGCGAAGTGCGGGCCGGAGGGATCCTTCGAGTCCCGCACCGCCACGGCGGTGGGAACGAAGGCGACCTCCACGCAAGCAGTGTTCTCATTGCCGCTGTAGCTGCTCTTGCGCCACGCAAAGGCGACCTCGACGCAGGCGGTGTTCTCGCCCTGGCTGTAGCTGCTCTTGAACCAGCTCGCCTTGCTCAGGTCCACAGCCCACCTCAACCGCTCATCTCGTTGGCCAGCCGGAAAACGAGGTCCCTCGACTCGCCTTTGCCGAGCGCCATCTTACTCAGCTTGCCGAACTGCCGGATGAGCTCGGAGACCTGGGTCGGCTTCACCAGCTGCAGGCTGCCGCCCGCGTGATCCACGTAACCGAGGTCGCTGATGGTGTCGTCCGGGAACCGCAGCACCGAGAACGCTCCCCGAAGGCCCGGGTGCACTCCGATGTCCGCCGGAAGCAACTGCACCTGCACATTGTCGAGCTCGGAGAGCTCGACAATGTGCAATAGCTGCGCCACCAGGGCGCTCGGCTTCGCGATCCGCCGGTGCAGGGCCACCTCGTCGATGATGGTGTGGAGGAGCAGCGGTTCCTCGGCGTGCAGCCGCTTCGCACGATGCATGCGCACGTTCAGGTTCCGGTTGCGTTCGCGAGTGCCGCTCTCGGCGAAGAAGGCGGCGGCGTAGTCCTCGGTCTGGAGCAAGCCGGGCACCGATGCCAGCTCGAAGTTCCGCACCGAGACCGCCTCGGCCTCCAGCGCCGGATAGCTGTTGACCGACACCCCCTCGATCCGGTTCTGGTTGGGCCGCCGCGCCTCTCGCGCGATCTCGACCAGCTCCGCCAGATCGTCCTCGGGCACGCGGTAGAGCTCCGCCATCGCCCGGGCGTGCAGCGGGTGGATCGCCCCCTGCCCCTTCTCCAGCCTCGACAGCGTGCTCTTCGAAATGTCGAGGTCACCGCCGGCCTGTTCCAGCGTCAGGCCCGCCTTTTCTCGCCAGGCCTTGAGCTCCCGGCCCAGCTGCAGCCGTCGAATCGCCGGAACGCTGTAATACGCCAACCCGCGCACCTCCCCGTCGCCATGATCGCGCGGGCAGCAGTGTCCGGGCGGGAGGGCGGCGCCGGGATCCCGCGCCGATCACCCCATCAGGGGCGCCAGCAGGACATCGCTTCGTCGACTTCGTCCACGTCGAGCGGCGGGTGTGGCAGCTCCGACGGCTTGCCGGGCTGCGCGCGCAGCCCGTCCAGGAGCATCGCGAGGCAGCGGCGCCACAGGTCCGGCTCCACCGCGGACGTGAACTCGATCGCCGAGCCGACCATCATGTGCAGCAGGGGGATGTCCGTCGGGGAGAAGTCGGGCCGCAGGCCGCCCGCCTCCTGGGCCCGTTCGACGAGCCTTGTGATCAACGGCACCATGCGGGCCTTCGCGTCGGCGACGTGCTCGTGGCCGAACTTGTTGGACAGCATGATCTCGCGCAGGCCGCGGTCGCCGGAGTGGAGCTCGATCGACTTCCAGGTGAAGTCGACGAACGCCTGCCAGGCGTCTTCGGCCTTCAGCGCTTTCTCGGCGAGGTCGCCGATCTCCTCCATCCGCTCGGCGAACATGGCCTCGACCAGGTGTTCCTTGCTGGGGAACCGGCGATAGACCGTGCCGACGCCGAGGCCGGCGTGGTGGGCGATGTCGTCGAGCGTGGCCTCGAGGCCCCGGCGTCCGAAGACTTCGCGGGCCGACGCGAGGATGCGGCGGCGGTTGAGTTCGGCGTCGCGCCGCAGCGGCCGCGCCGGTGCGGCGGGACCTGCGTCCCGTGTCATGCGTCCCAGTCTACCAATGAAGTAGAGGCACCTTCTCCGGTTCTTGTGTACCTTGGGTCGCGTAAGGGGAGATACCTACTCCACATAGCTTCCTGATCACTCCCAGTGAGGGGACACCCATGTCCGAATCCACGCTCGTCGTCGCGCCGTCGGGGGACGCGCGCGCCGCCGAGAACCCCCACCACGCCAGACGGTGGCTGATCCTGGTGATGATCGGCCTGGCGCAGCTGATGGTCGTGCTGGACGCGACCGTCGTGAACATCGCGCTGCCGTCCGCGCAGGTAGACCTGGGCTTTTCCAACGACGCCCGCCAGTGGGTCGTCACGGCTTACGCGCTCGCGTTCGGCAGCCTGCTGCTGCTCGGCGGGCGGCTCGCGGACCTCTTCGGCCGCAAGAACGCCCTGCTCGTCGGCCTGGCCGGCTTCGCCGCGGTGTCCGCGCTCGGGGGCGCGGCGACCAACATCGAAATGCTGCTGATCGCCCGCGCGGCGCAGGGCGTGTTCGGCGCACTGCTCGCGCCGGCCGCGCTCTCGCTGCTCACCACGACGTTCACCGACCCGAAGGAACGCGGCCGCGCGTTCGGCGTGTTCGGCGCCATCGGCGGTGGCGGCGCGGCGGTCGGGCTGCTGCTCGGCGGCGTGCTCACCGAGTACCTCGACTGGCGCTGGTGCATGTTCGTGAACATCATCTTCGCCGTCGCCGCGTTCGTCGGCAGCTCGGTCCTCCTGAGCAACCAGAAGGACGCCGGCCCGCGCCCGAAGCTCGACCTGCCGGGCACGGTCACCGCGTCAGCCGGTCTGTTCGCGCTGGTCTACGGCTTCGCGAACGCCGAGTCGGACTCGTGGTCGGCGGTCTCGGTGTGGGGCTTCCTCGCGGCCGGCGTCGTGCTGCTGGGCGTGTTCGTGTGGCTGCAGCAGCGCGTCTCGCACCCGCTGCTCCCGCTGCGCGTGCTGCTGGACCGCAACCGCGGCGGCTCGTACCTGGCGATGTTCCTGCTCGCCATCGGCATGTTCGCGATCTTCCTGTTCCTGACGTTCTACGTGCAGCAGAACCTGCAGTTCACGCCGATCCAGAGCGGCCTCGGGTTCCTGCCGATGGTCGCGACGCTGATGCTGGCCGCCACGACGGCGACGGCCGTCCTGCTGCCCCGCTTCGGCCCGCGTCCGCTGGTGCCGACGGGCATGGCGATCGCGGCGGTCGGGCTGTTCTGGCTGAGCGGCATCGGTCTCGACAGCACGTACGCGTCCGGCGTGCTCGGCCCGCTGCTGGTGATGGGCTTCGGCATCGGCCTGGCGATGGCGCCGGCGATGAGCGTCGCGACGTTCGGCGTCGAGGCGCGCGACGCGGGTGTCGCGTCGGCCGCGGTCAACACGATGCAGCAGGTCGGCGGCTCGATCGGCACGGCGCTGCTCTCGACGCTGGCCGGCAACGCGGCGACGTCGTACCTCGCGGGCAAGGTCCCGACGCCGCAGCTGGCGGCCGAGGCGTCGATCGAGAGCTACACGACGGCGTTCACCTGGGCCGCGGTGATCTTCGCGGTGGGCGCGGTGCTCAGCGGCCTGCTGCTGCGCCCGGGCGTTCCGAAGGGCGAAGCCGCCCCCGGTGCCGTCCACATGTGATTTCGCTTGAACCTTCCCGGCCCTCCGCGCACTAGTAACACTGAGAACGTGCGAAGGAGGGCCGGGTGGGGGCGTCGAGAGACCTCGATTTCAGCGAGTACTTCGCCGCGCGGGTGCAGCGGTTCCGCCGGGTGGCCTTCGCCTTCTGCGGTGACTGGCACGCGGCCGAAGACCTGGTCCAGGCCATGTTCGTGCAGCTGTACCGGCGCTGGCGGCGGGTGCGCCCGGACACCGTCGACGCGTACGCGCGGCGCATCCTGCTGAACCTGTTCCTGGCCGGCCGGCGGACCTCGGGCCGCGAGTACGTGACGTCCGTGGTGCCGGAACGGGAGTCGCCGCCGGGCCGCGACACCCCCGTGCGGCTCGACGTCGAACGCGCGCTGGCCGACCTCACGCCGCGCCAGCGCGCGATGGTCGTGCTGCGGTTCCTCGAAGACCTCCCGGTGGCGGAGGTCGCCTCGCTGCTCGGCGTCGCCGAGGGCACGGTCAAGTCCCAGACGGCCCGCGGGGTCGAAGCCCTGCGCGCGGTCCTGCCCGCGCCGACGGCGGAGGAGCGGTGATGGAAGACGTCCGGACCGCGTTGACGGCCTACGTGACCGAAGGCGAGCCACCGCTGGGTCTCTCCGAAGACGCCGTGCTCTCGGCGGCCCGCCGATCGCGCCGGCAGCACCTGCTCACGGGCGTGGTGGCGCTGGTCGTGGTGGTGCTCGCGCTGGGCCTGGCCGTGGTGGTGCTGCCGCACCGGGATCCGGTGGCCGCACGGCCGTGCCCGTCGGCGTCGGACACGCGTTCGGCGCTGGTCGACCGGCTGAGCTGCGTCATCGGCCACGCCGTCCGGTCGATGCTCGACCCGGCCGCGCAGATCACGCGCTTGACGATCCCGGGGGAGGCCCCGCCGGAAGACCCGTTCCACCTGATCGCGGACCCCGCCGGGGACGCGCCGCGGGACGCGTTGTTCCACCTGGGGGTCCGGGTGACCGACGCCCGGGGTTCCGGCTCGGTGTACGTCGTGATCGTGCCCAGCGCGAACTCGGGCGGGCCGCCGTGCGAGGAACCGGGGGAGCTCCTCTGCCGCCGGGAACAGACACCTCAGGGCGTGCTGTGGCTGTCGACGCTGCGCTCCGGCGACGTCTTGACCCACCGCGTGGCACTGGCCACCTCGGGCGCGGTCGTGCAGTTTTCGTCGAACAACAGCGGGGTGCTGGAGCGCGCGGGCGTGAGCCTGCCGGCGCAGCGCCCCGACCCGGCGCTGACACTGGCCCAGGTGCGGGAACTGGCGTTGACCCCAGGCCTGGACTTCTAAGGGCGCCGGGACCGCAGCTGCTCGATCACGTCGTCGTCCCAGCGGTGCGTCCGGATCAGGCGGTAGCGCTCCGCCGCCACCCACATGTACGCCTCCGCCTCGGTGCGCTCGCCGATCAGGTCCGCCTGCCGCAGCATGCCGACCACCGGGACGAACTCCTCGTCGAACCAGCGCTGCGCGATGCTCGCCCGGTCGCAGAACTTCCCCTCGTCCTGCATCAGCCGGAAGCCCCACGCCTCCACGTGTTCGCCCAGCTTCGCGTAGTCCCACGGGTCCGACACGATCACCGACGCCCGCGCGTGGCCGGTCAGCGGCACCCGCTCCAGGAACAGCCGCCGGTAGTCCTTGACGATCAGGTCGCCGCGGTGGCGGATCCCGCTCGGGTCCAGTTTGGTCCGGACGACCGTCACCGACGCCTCTATTGTGGACAGTCCCTGGGCGATCGCGACCGAGACCCGGTGGTGGCCGTCGATGATGAAGTGCAGCTCGCCCACGCGGTACACCTCGATCGGCGGGATCTCCTCGCCGCGGCGGGCCGCCAGCGCCAGGCGTTCCCAGCGCTCGCGGACCCGGCCTGATGTCGGGCGGAAGCGGCGGTCGAAGTCGCGGCTGCGGTCGACCGTGCCGGCGATCGAGTCCAGCTTGATCACCCGCAGGCCGATCCGGCTCTCGCCGAGGTAGCCGAGCGCCTCCACCACCTCGTGGAACGGCAGCATGATGTTGACGTCGTCGGGCTCGCGGCGCAGCCACGTCGAGAGCCGCGAGAGCACCTGGCCCCGGCGCGCGCGGAGGAAGTCGTTCTCCGCGTCGGCGCGGGGGAACCCCGTCTCTTTCATGAGAACTCCATGATCCGGTGGCCCACCACGTTGCGGATCCGGGTTTCGCCGACGACCCGGTCCGGCACCGGCTCGCCGTGGGGGTGGATGTGCCCGTGCAGCAACCACTTCGGGCGCAGCACGTCGATCGTCCGGTGCAGGCACGCGAACCCGCGGTGCGGCGGGTCCGCCCGGTCGCCGAGGTCCAGCGGCGGCGAGTGCGTCAGCAGGATGTCGACGTCACGGCCGTCGCGGCGGCGCCGCCACTTCGCGCGCCGCACCAGGCCACGGGCCCGGCGGGCCTGCTGGCGCTGCGTCCACTGGTTCGGCCCGTCGTTGTAGCGGATCGAGCCGCCGAGCCCGGCGACCCGGAGCCCCGCGACGTCGACGACCCGGCCGTCGGCGTTGACCCCGCCCGCCGGGCCCGGCCAGGCCGTGGGGAAACCGTCCTTCATGGACAGCCCGCCGTAGCGCGTGTAACCGCTGAGGTCCGGGTCGTGGTTGCCGGGCACGAACACGCACGGCGCGTCGAGCGCGCTGGCGAGGAACGCGAGGTAGTCGTAGGGGAGGTCGCCGGCGCCGATGACGAGGTCGACGGAGCAGCCGCGGACCGCGTCGGTCCACAGCCGCTCGTCGACCTCGTCGGAAACGACCAGCGCTTTCGGCACGCACCCAGGGTACGACGTGCGGGCGTCACTTCATGCCGTGCGCGAACCCCGGGTCGGCGACGATGACGAAAGTGATGACGACGATCCACAGCACGCTGAGCGCGAGCGCCCAGAACTTCAGGTTGGACAGCATCCGGGACATGGCGGTTCTCCGAACATTCCGGTGGGGAAGAGGGGGACTAGAGCCAGCCGTTCTTCCGGAATATTCGGTACAGCAACAGGCAGATCGCCAGGATCACCGTGATCACCAGCGGGTACCCGAACTTCCAGTGCAGCTCGGGCAGGTAGTCGAAGTTCATCCCGTAGATGCCCGCGATCATCGTCGGCACGGTGATGATCGCCGCCCACGACGTGATCTTGCGCATGTCGGTGTTCTGCTGCAGGGAGATCTTCGCGACCGTCGCGTCGACCAGGGTGGACAGCAGCTCGTCGAACGCCGCGACCCGCTCGGACACGGTCGTGAGGTGGTCGGCGACGTCGCGGAAGTAGGAGCGGACCTCGTCCGGCACCAGCCGCGTGTAGCCCTCGGCCAGCCGCTGGACCGGCGTGGCCAGGGGCATCACCGCCCGGCGCAGCTCCAGCACCTCCCGCTTCATCAGGTAGATCTGCTCGGCGCTCACCTGCGACCGGGGCGCGAAGACCTGCGCCTCCATGACGTCGATGTCGTTCTCGATGCGGCCCGTGACGTCGAGGTAGTGGTCGACGACGTGGTCGGCGATCGCGTGCACGACCGCGGCCGGGCCGAGCTGCAGGCGCTCGGCGTCGTCGTCGAGCTCGCGGCGCAGGCGCGCCAGGCCCGAGTGGTTCCCGTGGCGGACGGTGATCACGAAGTCCCGGCCGAGGAACACCATGAGCTCGCCGGTCTCGACGATCTCGTTCGCCGTGGTGGGGGACTCGTGTTCGACGTACCGGACGGTCTTGACCACCAGGAAGAGCGTGTCGTCGTAACGCTCCAGCTTCGGGCGCTGGTGTGCTTCGAGCGCGTCCTCGACGGCCAGCTCGTGCAGCCCGAACGTCTCCGCGATGCCCTGGATCTGCTGGGAGTCGGGCTCGTGCAGCCCGATCCAGACGAAGCCCTCGTGGCGCTTGCGGACCTCTTTGATCGCTTCGACGTGCGTCCAGCGGCCGGGAAGGCGCTCGCCCGCGACGTACACCGCGCAGTCCACGACGTACGCGGACAGCGGCACCGGGACCGGGCGGACGGGGACGGCGCCCTTGTTGCCGCGGCCGCGAAGGCCGCCGAGCGAGGGAATGGCAGGCATGGGATCTCCTGGGCGTCGTGCGATGGTCGTGCGAGACGACTGACCAGGGGCGGAACGCGTCCGCCCGGCGACACCAGCGTTCCCGGGAAAGGGCCTACCAGGAGATGAGCCGGCCGGCGGGTGTGGTGGGAACGCTGGGAGTACTAGGGAGCGGACTATCGCCACTACTCATCGGGGTTCCTCACCTCCTTCGGGCCGGGTGCAGCGCGGTTGAGACTGCAGAGTGGTGGGGCTCGCGTTGACGCGCGAACACCAATGGTTGAGGGTACTCCTCACTACGGATGCGTGTCGTACCAGGCTCACGCGGTGTTACGCGGAAGAGGAGAAGACGAGTGCAGTTCGGCCGGTACTACGAGGAGTTCGAGGTCGGTGCGGTCTACAAGCACTGGCCGGGCAAAACGGTCACCGAATACGACGACCACCTCTTCTGCCTGCTCACCATGAACCACCACCCGCTGCACCTGGACGCGCACTACGCCGGGGAGACCACCGACTTCGGCAAGAACGTCGTGGTCGGCAACTACGTCTACTCGCTGCTGCTCGGGATGTCGGTGCCCGACGTCTCCGGCAAGGCGATCGCGAACCTCGAGGTCGAGTCGCTGAAGCACGTCAAGCCGACGTTCCACGGCGACACCATCTACGGCGAGACCGAGGTGCTGGACAAGACGCCGTCGAAGTCCAAGGACGACCGCGGCGTCGTGTACGTCGAGACGCGCGGTTACAAGCAGGACGGCCTGATCGTGTGCACCTTCCGGCGGAAGGTGATGGTGCCGAAGCGCTCCTACGGGGAAACTCGGGGCGGGGAGCAGCCGGGCCGGCCGGTGCCACACGAATGAGGCTGTGTACACGGATGAGGCGCTGATGGACCTGGACCGCATCAAGGAAGTTCTCCGCACGTTCGCGGAAGTCGAGGCCCGTGGCGTCTCGCCGCTGTACGAGCACCTGGCGCTGCAGGCGGCTTCGGACGACGACGTCGCCGGGCTGCTCGCCTCGGCCCGTGACGGCGAGGTGCGCGGGACGCTGCTGATGGCGACGGCGCACCGGCTCGTGCAGGCCGACCCCATCCACCCGCTCTCGCGGTACTACCCGTCGCTGGGCGGCTTCGACGGCGTCGACTCGGAGACCTGGCCGCTGTTCCGGTCGTTCCTGCTGGAGCGCGCCGAGAAGGCCCGTGCGCTGATTTCGTCGCGGTACACGCAGACGAACGAGGTCCGCCGGGCCGCGCTGCTGTACCCCGGCGTGGCGCGGGCGGCGAAGGAAGCGGGCGGGAAGGTCTCCCTGCTGGAGGTCGGCTGCAGTGCCGGGCTCCTGCTGGGCCTGGACCGCTTCGGCTACCGCTACCAGTGCGACGGCGGCGAGCAGCTGACGGCGGGCCCGGCGAAGACCCCGGTCGGGCTGCACTGCGCCCTCGACCTGGCGCCGGGCGCGGTGGCGCCGAAGCTGCCGAAGAAGCTGTCCGTGCTGGACCGGGCCGGCCTGGACCGCGCCCCGGTGGACCTCTCGGACGAGGACGAGCTGGCGTGGCTGGAGGCGTGTGTGTGGGCCGACCAGCCCGACCGCATCCGGCTCCTGCGGACGGCGGCGGCCGAGCAGGCCAAGCACCGGCCCCGGCTCATCCCCGGCGACGGCGTCGACGACCTGGCCGCGGCGGCTTCGTCACTGGAGGGGCCGCTGGTGGTGGTGACGAGTCACGCGCTGGCGTACTTCCCGGCCGAGCGGCGTGCCGAGTTCGTCGCTTCGCTGGCTTCGCTGGCGGCGTCGCGGCCGTTGTGGTGGGTTTCGGAGGAGTTCTACGGCGCGGGGCTGGAGCTGGTCCTGCCGGGCCGCGACGACCTCGCCGGCGGCGACGGCTTGGCGACGCTGGGGCTTGTGCGGTGGGAGGACGGGAAGGCGGAGGCCCATGCCCTGGCCCGGACTGCGCCGCACGGGCAGCGGATGACGTGGCTGCCGCTGTAGGCAGGGTTGTTGCCGGGAGTGCCGGGGTGCTGTTCGGGGCGTGGCCGCGAGTTGCCCCGGGGCCTCGCGCCACTGGGCCGGCGGATGACCTGGCTGCCGCTGTAGGCCGGGAGTGCCGGGGTGCTGTTCGGGGCGTGGCCGCGAGTTCGCCCGGGGCTCGCGCCGCTGGGCCGGTAGATGACGTGGCTGCCGCTGTAGGCCGCGAGGTTTCCCCCAGGAGAGCTGGCGTGCCGTTCGGGGCGTGGCCGCGAGTTCGCCCGGGGCCGCGCCGCTGGGCCGGCGGATGGCGTGGCTGCTGCTGTAGGCCGGGAGGTTGTCGCCGGGAGAGCTGGCGTGCCGTTCGGAGACGTGGCCGCGATCTGGCCCGGGGCCCCGCGCTGCACGGGCAGCGGATGACGTGGCTGCCGCTCTGACGTGAGCCGTGAAGGCCCCCTTACCGGCTCTTATGGCCGTGAAGGGGACCTTCACGGCCATCGGGTCCCGCCGGAGCGCCGCAACCGGAGCCGGTTGTCCACAAGCCGGCCGTGATGTGGATGGCTCACGCCGGGCGCGGGTCTTTCCCCGCACTTCGTCGGGCCGCGCCGATACGCTGGAAGCGGGGAGGCCCCCAGGGAGGGTGGGCTGCTGCCGGGGGCTCGGAACCGCACTTCGCCGGTGTCCTGAATGAGTCATTCAGGACCTCCCAACCCCTGAATGACTCATTCAGGACACCGGACCCGGCCCCTCAGGCTCGCGGAAGCGCTTTCCAGTCACTCAAAGTCACATAAAGCAGGTCCACCAGTTCCCCCGCGGCCTCGAGCCTCGAAAGGTCTGCCGCATCGGCCCAACGCGCGTCCGAAGCGTCGTCACCCGCCGTGAGGACTCCGCCGGCCACCGTGCACCAGTAGTCGTGGATTTCGTACAGCCCGCGGCGCACGGTCCCGACCAGTGTGCCGGGAATCACGTCGAGTCCCGTCTCCTCGAAAAGCTCCCTGACTACGGCTACTTTGTCCGTTTCGCCCGGTTCGACTCGGCCACCCGGCAGAGACCATTGCCCCGAACCGGGGTCGTTCGCACGCCGGATGAGCAGCAAGCGGCCGTGTGCGTCGAACGCGATCCCGCCCACACAGCGGATCGTGGCGTCCCCGGGTGCTTCCATGTCCCCAACGGTAGACGTGACCGACTTGAAAACCGATGTCCTGTACACGGAGAGTAGCCATACGGTACACTTCGGACCGCGTGCTGCCCCAAGCGCGGGACTTACCTCCCGCGTGCCTGTTCAGTGCGGTACAACGTAAAAGTCAGGATTTCTGCTGTTGTCCGGTGTCACCGTAAGAGACGGGATTTGATCGCGGTGAACGTGAAGAAGATTGCGGGCCTCGCCGGTATCGCGTTGGTGCTGTTCTTCGTCATTGCCCAGCCGGGTCAGGCCGCTGGCCTTGTCGGCAATATCGTCGACTTCCTCCGGGACTCGGCCGAATCGGTGATCACCTTCGTCAGCAACGTGTTCAAGGGCTGATCGCGGGGCTACCCTCGAACCATGTTCGCGCCTCGCGATCCCGACGAGTACCTCCTCGACACCGAGCGGCGGGTCATCCGGATCCGCCGCCACTGGGCGGTGCTGCTGTGGGACACCTTCGAAGCGGCCGCTCTGCTGGCCGTCTGCGTCCTGGTGTCCTACCTGCTGCCACCGGCGCTGTACATCGGCCAGAACATCCTCTGGTACGTCGCGCTGCTCGTCGTGCTGCGGTTCGCCTACGTGGTGATGGAGTGGTGGGTCGAGCGCCTGGTGGTCACCGACAAGCGGTTCGTGATGACCACCGGGGTGTTCACCACCAAGGTGCTGATGATGCCGATCAGCAAGGTCACCGACCTCAGCTACGTGCGCACCGCCACCGGCCGCATGATGGGCTACGGCACGATGGTCGTCGAGTCGGCCGGCCAGATCCAGGCCCTCAACAAGATCGACTACCTGCCGCGCCCCGAAGAGTTCTACGACACGATCTCGGAGCTCGTCTTCGGCGACAAGCAGAAGCAGGCCGAGCGCTTCTCGATGATCAAGGCCCAGCGGGCCGCCCGCGGCAAGAAGCCCGTCGGCTGAGCCGTCCCCGGCGAGGGTGTGACCGAGCGCATCGTCGACAATGGACCCGATGCGCATCGACCTGCACGCCCATTCCACCGCTTCCGACGGCACCGACTCGCCGGCCGGGCTCGTCGCCGCGGCCGCGAGAGCCGGGCTCGACGTCGTCGCGATCACCGACCACGACACCACCGCGGGCTGGGCCCCGGCCTCCGCGGCCATCCCACCAGGCCTGACGCTGGTTCCCGGCGCCGAGCTCTCGACCGTCTCGATCGACCCCGAGACCGGTCGCCAGATCAGCGTCCACCTGCTGGCCTACCTCTTCGACCCGACGTCCGAACCCGTCGTCACCGAGCAGACCCGGCTGCGCGTCGAGCGCCGCACGCGACTGCGCCGGATGGCCGAACGGATGGCCGCCGACGGCCTCCCCGTCGACGCCGACGAGATCTTCGGCCTCCTTCCGGAGGACTCGCCGCCCGGGCGCCCGCACCTGGCCCAGGCGCTGGTCCGGGCCGGGCTGGTCAAGTCCGTCGACGAGGCCTTCGCCGATTACCTCAGCCCGCGCCGCGGCTACTACGTCGCCCGCCGCGACACGCCGGTCGAGGAGGCCATCGACATGATCGCCGCGGCCGGCGGCGTCACGGTCATCGCGCACCCCTTCGCCTTCAGTCGCGGCGCCACGATCAGCGAGGACACCCTCGCCGGCCTGGCCGCGCACGGGCTCACCGGCGTCGAGGCCGACCACCCCAACCACGACGCGCCGACGCGGGCCCGCACCCGTGAGCTGGCCGGCGAGCTCGGCCTGCTCGTCACCGGGTCGAGCGACTACCACGGCACGAACAAGACGATCGCGCTCGGCGAGTGCACCACTGACCCCGGGCAGTTCGAGGAGCTCGTTTCGCGCGCCACGGGGTTCCAGGTCGTGAAGAGCTGAACATGGCCATCGCCGACTTCTTCGACGCGAAGCTCTTCATGAGCGCGACGATCACCCTGGTCGTCATCATGGACCCGCCCGGCACCGTGCCGGTGTTCCTCAGCCTGGTCGGCCGCAAGCCGCTGGCGACGCGGGCGCGCGCCGCCCGCCAAGCCGTCCTGGTGTCGCTGCTGGTCATCAGCCTGTTCGCGGTCGCCGGCCAGGCGATTCTCGCCTACCTCGGCATCGGCATCCCGGCGCTGCAGGGCGCCGGCGGCCTGCTGCTCCTGCTCATCGCGCTGCAGCTGCTCACCGGCAGCGGTCACGAGCCCGAGGCGGCCGCGGAGGACGTCAACGTCGCGCTCGTGCCGCTCGGCACGCCGCTGCTGGCCGGGCCCGGCGCGATCGCCGCGACCATCGTGTTCGTCCGCCAGGCCGACGGGCACATCGGCGCGTACATCGCCTTGGCGCTGGCGATCGTCACCACGCACTTCGTGATCTACATCTGCATGCGCTACTCCGGCGTCGTCATCCGGCTGATCAAGGAAAGCGGCATCACGCTGCTGGCCAAGGTAGCCGGCCTGCTGCTCGCGGCCATCGCCGTGGAGCTCGTCGCGAACTCCGTCCGGGGCTTCATCGCCGGCGGCAGCTGACCCCGCCTTTCGGGTTGTCCTGCCGGACAGGAACCGCCGGCTTCGTTGACATCGTTGGCACCCCTGCCGCAGATTGAATCTCAGCTCAGCGATTGAAACGATTCAAACGCCTTGCGGAGGCCTCGATGAAGTGGCTCAGAGCAATCCTGCCGGTCACGGTCCTGGTGGCGAGCGGCGTGGTCGCGGCGCCGGCGGCGACCGCCCTGCCCGGTCCGGGATGGCAGAAGTACGTGGTCGCGCCGCCGAGCCGGGACGTGCGGCCGGTGAAGGTGCTGTCCACGACCGGTGACGTCACGAACCCGGACGGCCTGCTCGGCCGCGGCGTCACGACGTTCAAGCGGCAGGCGTCGCCGCCGAAGCCGGCTTGGCCCGCGGGGACCACGGCGGCCGCGTCGTCGTTCCACGCGCCGAACAACGGCGGGAACGGCCAGCCGCGGACGTACGCGCCCAGCAACGCCGTCGACGGCAACCCGGACACGTTCTGGAACGACGACACGATCGGCGCCTACCCGGACGTCCTGACCATCACCTCGGCCGCGCCGGTCGCGCTCCCCGGCATCACGGTTCTGTCCAGTGTGGACGGTGTGCCGCAGGACTACACGGTGGAGGTGCTGGACGCGGGCGCGTGGCGGGTGGCGGCTTCGGTGAGCGGCAACACCGCTGTCCAGCGCGCCGTCGCGTTCGACCGGCCGGTGACGACCGCGCAGGTCCGGATCACCGTCACCAAGGACCAGAACACGCCATCGGGGGAGTTCAGCCGCGTCAACGAGGTCTGGCCCGGCCTGGTCGCCGACCCGCCGGTGCCGGTCGCGGTGGTGGACTTCGGCAAGGTCGTCGCGGGGTATCCGAAGATTTCGTTCGCGGGCGCGTCGGCGAACCACCCCGGCATCCGGGTGTCGACCTCGGAAACCCAGCAGTACCTGGGCGAACGCTCCGACTTCTCGCGCTCGGACTTCTCCGGCGGACCGGGCAGCGACCAGATCGCCGTGCCGGCGACGCCGATGGTCTGGCGGGACACGAAGGGCTGCGCTTCCGGGACCCAGGTGTGCGCGGACGGCCTGCGCGGCTTCCGTTACCTGCGGATCAGCCTCGACGCGCTCGCGTCGGACGCGCCGCTCACCCAGCCTTCCGGTGAGGTGCGGATCAACGGCGTTTCGCTCGACTTCACGCCGTTCCTCGGGACGCCGGACACCTACCGCGGCTGGTTCGAGTCGTCGGACGCCGACCTGAACCGCTACTGGTACGCGGCGTCATACACGAACGAGCTGGGCATGGACACCTTCCGCGAGTCCGATGTGGACCCGCGCGGCGCGTTCTCGCCTTCGCTGGACGGGAAACTGGTGCTGCACGACGGCGCGAAGCGCGACCGGGACCCGTACGTCGGCGACGTCGCGGTCTCCGGGCTGACCCAGTACCTGACGCACCAGGACGGCACGGCGGCGAAGAACGTGCTGGCCGACCTGGCCGACCACCAGCGTGCCGACGGCTGGATCCCGCCCGCGTCGATCAACGACTACACCTTGCCGCTGTTCGACTATCCGCTCTGGTGGGTGACGTCGAGCTGGGACTACGTCCTCTACAGCGGCGACACCGCGTACGCGTCTTCGTACTACTCGCACCTCGTGAAGACGCTCGATGCGTGGTATCCGTCGGTCACCGATTCGCGCGGGTTGCTCGCGAAGGGCCTCAACGGCACTGGTGGCTATGGCGACTACGCGTTCCTGCCGCGTACGGGCGAAGTGACGTACTACAACGCGTTGTACGTCCGGGCGCTTCAGGGCGCGGCGGGTCTGGCGCGCGCGACGGGGCACGCCGCTGACGCGGATCGCTGGCTTTCGCGGGCTTCCGGTGTCGCTTCCGCCGTGAACCAGTACTTGTGGGATCCCGCGGCGGGCGCGTACCTCGACTCGGGGACGGGCGCGGTGCGTCACGGCCAAGACGGCAACAGCCAGGCTGTTTTGGCTGGTATCGCGTCGCCGGCGCAAGCCACTTCGGCGCTGGCGCGGCTCGCGGCGGGCGCGTTGCCGTACGGGAACCCGTTCATGGACAACGACACTCTGGTGTCTGACGGCACGAAGCGCGTGTACGCGTTCACGTCGTTCCCGGAGATCCAGGCGCGGTTCCGGACCGGGCAGCCGGATTCGGCGATCGACCAGATCAAGCGGATGTACGGCTGGATGGCGTCGCACGACCCGGGCATCACGGCGTGGGAAGGCATCGGCGAGGGCGGTTCGCACTACGAGCAGGGGTACACGTCGGCCGCGCACGGCTGGTCGACCGGCGTCGTGCCGGCGCTGACGAACGAGCTGCTGGGCGTCTCGCCGACTTCGCCGGGCTTCGCGACGTGGACGGTTTCGCCGCACCCGGGTTCCGTTTCGTGGGCGCGCGGAGCGGTGCCGACGCCGAAGGGTGCGTTGTCGGCTTCGTGGACCCAGCAGGGTTCGGTGTTCTCGTTGACGGTGACGGCGCCGCGGGGGACGTCCGGTTCGCTGGTGGTCCCGGCCGGCCGGCTGGTGCTGCTGGACGGCCGCCCGATGCGGGCCGCGGCCGGTGGGTCCCTGGCGGTCGGTGCCGGGACGCACACGGTCCTGGTGGTGCGGTAGGCCAAGTCCGTGAATGTCGCATTGAGGAACTCAGAGTCCCTCGATGCGACATTCACGGCGTTCCGGGTCCGGCGCGGAAAGTGTCGGTGACATTGGGGCTTCGCCCCAGGTCGGGGGCTCCGCCACCCGAACCCCCGGAAAAACTGTCGGTGACATTTGGGGCTTCGCCCCAGGTCGGGGGCTCCGCCACCCGAACCCCCGGAAAAACTGTCGGTGGTGGTGCGTAGCGTGGGCGGCGTGAAGGAGCAGATGGGGTTCGACTTCGGCGTCGCGCAACCGGTGCGGCTCACGAAGGTGTCGCCGGCGCGTCTGGCCACCTTCGACGACTGCCCGCGCCGGTACCGGCTCGCGTACCTCGAACGGCCGACCCCGCAGCGCACCGGGCCGTGGGCGCACAGCACGCTCGGCGCGGTGGTGCACAACGCGCTGCGGGCGTTGTTCGACCTGCCGGTGCTCAAGCGGGTGCCGCAGCGGGCGGTGGCGCTGGTGGCGGAGTTCTGGAAGGACGCGGGTTTCGAGAGCGACGAGCAGGCGGCGCGCTACCGGGCGCGGGCCAAGGGGTGGGTGGCGGAGTACGTCGAGGACAACGACGTCAGCCACGACCCGGTCGGGCTCGAGCGGTGGGTGTCGGCGCCGGTGAGCCCGGCGCCGGGGGAGAAGCCGTCGATGATCATCGAGGGCCGCGCGGACCGCATCGACGCGCGTGAGGGCGCGCTGGTCATCGTCGACTACAAGACGGGACGGCGGCCACCGGACGAGTACGAGGCCCGGGCATCGCAGGCGCTGGCGCTGTACGCGGTGGCGGCGGCGCGGACGCTGCGGATGCCGTGCACGACGGTGGAGCTCCACCACCTCCCGACGGGCACGATCGCGGCGGCCGAGCACACGCCGGAGAGCCTGCGCAGGCACCTGCAACGCGCCGGCCAGACCGCCGCGGACCTGAGGCTGGCCACGGATACCCTGGACGCGGGCGGCGACGAGGACGTGCTGTTCCCGGCCCGCCCGGACCGCCGTTGCGCCTGGTGCGACTTCAGGCCGAGCTGCAAGGCGGGGCAGGAAGCGGCCCCGCAGATGCAGCCCTGGGACCTGCTCGCGCCCTGACCGGGAGGAAAAGTGGCTTCACCGGACACCGACGAACTGTCCACGCTGCCGATCCCCGCGGGCGCGCCCGAGGCTGAGTCCGCGGCGGGGGCTGAGTCGCGGGCGGTTCCGCAGCAGCAGACCGAGCCGCTGGCTGTCGAGCCGGACGCGGCGGAGGCGCAGACGGTGCCTCAGGACCGTGTCGAACCAGAACGCATCGAGGCCGCGGATACCCCTTCGACCGATGCCTCGCCGGAGGCAGCTGAACCGGGCAAGCCGCGCGGTCGCTGGTGGCGTGGATTCACCGGCTCACTCGCCGCCGGCCTCACGGTCCTGGCGATCGGAGTTCTCGCGGTCGCGGTGATCGACCTGAACACGGGTGCCCCGGGCCCCGGCGCGGTGCTGCTGATCGGTCACCCGGTGGCGGCGGTGCTGGCGTTGCTGGCCCAGCGGGTCGCGGACCGCCGCAACGGTGTCCCGGCCGCGGGTGCGGGCGTGGCTGTCGTGCTCTTCACCGTCTCGGCCCTGACCCTCTTCTGGCTCACCTGAGCCGAGCGCCGGGCGGTTACTTCAAGGCCGTCAGGGTGTCGCCGCGTTCTTCCAGCAGGACCGGGCCTGCCGCGCCCAACCGGACCACCCCTGTGTACCCGCGGCGATCCACCCCGACTGTGCGGATCGTCGAGCCGTTGTCCTCGTTCAGCACGGCCAAGCCGCCCTTGATCGGGACCACCAGCTGCGTCGCGAACAGGATTCCGGGCCCCGAAGCGCTGCTCAACGTCCACCGCGGCGAAAGGTCGTCACGCGACAACGCCATCACCTTCGACCCGCTGAACCAGTACAGGTTCTGCGTCGTCTGGGTGGTCGCCTCGACACCCGCGGGGGGATCGGCCGCCAGGTCGGCGGCCGGGACGTCCAGCGGGTACGCCGCGCGCTGGGAACCGTCGCCGTTGTAGATCACCAGGAGCTTCTGGTCCGGCAGGACCACCGCCGTCAGGTCGCCCGACATCGCGATCACCCGGGCCCGCTTGCCCGCCAGCACGCTGCTGAACGCCACCGACGGCTCGTCGTCCTTCTCCGGTGCCGCCTTGTAGACCGTCAGGCGGTCGGCCGGGTCGCCCGGGCAGCGCTCGATCACGCCGACCTTGCCCGACGCCGCCGCGACCGTGCCGTACGTGCAGCCCGTGCGGGGCTGCTTGCCCGCGTTGACCAGCGCCGGGACCTGGCCGTACTCGGCGCTCTGCACCAGGTCGTCGCGCCACGTCGTGAGGAGCTTCTTGCCCGTCGCCGTCACGTGCGAGCCGTCGCTCACCAGGCGCGTGCCCAGCTCCGCGTTGCCGTTGCGCTGCGCCGTGATCCGGCCGGTGCCCGGGTCGAGCTGCGTGACCTCACTGCAGTTCTCGGTCTTGTGGTAGACGGCGTTCAACCGTCCCCACGTCTCGTTCACCGTGCACAACGGCAGGTCACGCGTGTAGTGCCAGCGGATCTGCCCGGTCAGCGGGTCGCGGGCGGCGACCTCGCCGCCGTCCGCCGTCGCCACCGAATCGCCCGCCACCACCGGGACCGGCGTCGCGCCGCTGCGGGCGCTCCACACCTCGGCCAGCGAGCCCGGCACCTTGTCCGGCGCCGCGGGCAACGGCGGAGGGGGCGCCGCCTCGGTCCGGTCGGTCGCCGCGCTGTCGCTCGTCACGCCGATGACCAGCGCGACGGCGACCACGGCGACCGCGACCAGCGCCGCGATCACCCGGTCCCGCCCGCGGTTCCAAGGCGAGCGACGCGCCTTGACCCGCGGGGCGGGCGGAGTGCTTTCGACGTCCTCGAGGACGTCCTCCGAGCCGTAGTCAGGGGTCTCTTCAGGCGCGTTTTCAGGCGCCTTCTCGACGTCGCTCACGTGCCCGGACCCCCGCGCTCAGGTTCAGTCTGCCGACGCAGGTGTATCAGACGTCGCGGCGGGACGGCGACGGCGCCGCCGCCGAGCGGGCCGCTCGGCGTTGTCGCCGGCTTCCTTCTCGGTGGCCGGGCCGGTCGCTTCCGGCGCGGTACCGCGAGTGCGGCGACGCGTCCGGGTGCGTCCCTCCGAGGCGGAAGCGTCATCCGGCGAAGAAGGGGCAGCGGCAGCGGCGTTGTCCGCGGCCTCGGTCGCCTGCGAGCCACCGCGGGTCCGCTTGCGCGGGGTGCGGTTGCGCTTGCGCGGGGCTTCTTCCGAAGCGGCGGCAGCGTCGTCGGCCTTGCCGCGGCCACGCGGGCCGCGGCGCTTGCCGCCCAGGTCCTCTTCCTCCTCGGCGGCCAGGCCGGCCCGGGTGCGGTTGGCCAGCGGCAGCCGGCCCTTCGTGCCCTCCGGGATGCCCAGGTCGGCGTACAGGTGCGGCGACGACGAGTACGTCTCCACCGGCTCCGGCTTGTCGAGACCGAGGGTGTCCGAGATCAGCTTCCAGCGCGGCATCTCGTCCCAGTCGACGAGGGTGACGGCGACGCCGGTCCGGCCCGCGCGGCCGGTGCGGCCGATGCGGTGGACGTAGGTCTTCTCGTCGTCCGGGCACTGGTAGTTGATCACGTGCGTGACGTCGTCGATGTCGATGCCGCGGGCGGCGACGTCGGTCGCGACCAGCACGTCGACCTTGCCCGAGCGGAACGCGCGCAGCGCCTGCTCGCGCGCGCCCTGGCCGAGGTCGCCGTGCACGGCGGCGGCCGCGAAGCCGCGCTCGACCAGGTCGTCGGCCACCTTCTGGGCGGTGCGCTTGGTGCGGCTGAAGATCATCGTCAGGCCGCGGTCGGCGGCCTGCAGCACGCGGGCGATCACCTCGGGCTTGTCCATCGAGTGCGCCCGGTAGACGAACTGGGTGGTGCGCTCGTGGATCGCGCTCGCGTCGTTTTCCTCGGCGCGGATGTGCGTCGGCTGCCGCAGGAACGTGCGGGCCAGCGTGATGATCGGGCCGGGCATCGTGGCCGAGAACAGCATGGTCTGCCGCTCGTCCGGCACCATCCGCAGGATGCGCTCGATGTCGGGCAGGAAGCCCAGGTCGAGCATCTCGTCGGCCTCGTCGAGCACCAGGCCGCGGACCTTGCCGAGCACCAGGTGCTGCTGCTCGGCCAGGTCGAGCAGGCGGCCCGGGGTGCCGATCACGACGTCGATGCCCTTGCGCAGGGCCTCGATCTGCGGCTCGTACGGGCGGCCGCCGTAGATGGCCAGAGTGCGGATGCCGAGGTGCTTGCCGGCGCCCTTGAGGTCGTTGGCGACCTGGATGCACAGCTCACGGGTCGGCACCACGACGAGCACCTGCGGGGTGCCGTCGCCCGGCACCTGCACGCGGTGCAGCAGCGGGACGCCGAAGCCCAGCGTCTTGCCCATGCCGGTGCGGGCCTGGCCGATGAGGTCGTCGCCGGCCATCGCGAGCGGCAGCGTGAGCTCCTGGATCGCGAAGGTCCGCTCGATGCCGGCCTCGCCGAGGGCCTTGACGATCTCCGGCTTGACGCCGAAGGACGCGAAGGTCGGGGCTTCGGGCTCGACCTCGACGCCCGCCTGCAGCGGGTGAGAGGTGTCGAGCGCGGCCGGGCCGGTCTCGCTGTGTTCCAGCGCGACGGCGGGGGTCAGTTCGGTTGTGGGAATTTCTGCGGTCAGGGTGATCGCCTCTCTCGTGACCAGCGCGCACAGCCGTCGGTCCGCTCGACACTCGACCGGGAGTAAACCCTGGTCCCTGGCGCTGAACTGGAGCGCGGAACCGGTCCGTCCCGGGAATGCCGGAAGAGGCGTGCACGCACATTGCAGTACGTCGGCAAGCCAACGTGACCTGCCTGTTCCGACGCCGGTATGGCGTACGGAAGCTTCTATATCATTCGCAGTGTACCTGGTCAGCAGTTTTTCGACAGTACCCGGCACGCCGGAACCCGTGTGATCGGTCTCGTCCCGACACGCCCGGGCGCTTCGGCGATACCCTGCCCCCGTGACCGAGCCGAAAGAGATCTCAGAAGGCGTAGTCGACCTTCTGGGTGTGATCGCCTACCTCGAACTGTCCGCGTTCGACCGGATGGCCGAAGACGCGCGCAGTGCCCCGACCCTGGCTGGGCGGGCCGCGCTGGCGCAGATGGCGGCCGCGGAGATCGGTCACTACGGCCTGCTCGCCCAGCACCTGGCCGGTCACGACGTCAAGATCGAAGACGCGATGACGCCGTTCGTCGCCCAGGTCGACGCCTGGCACGCTTCGACCCGGCCGAAGTCGTGGCTGGAGTCGCTGGTGAAGGCCTACGTCGGCGACGGGCTGGCCGCCGACCTCTACCGCGAGATCGCCAGCTGGCTCGACCCGGAGACCAAGGACCTGGTGCTCACCGTGCTCGCCGACACTGGGCACTCGGCGTTCGCCGAACGCGAAGTCGCCGCCGGCATCGAAGCCGACCCCAAGACCCGCGACAAGCTCGCCCTGTGGGGGCGCCGCCTGCTCGGTGAGGCGCTGACCCAGGCCCAGTACGTCGTCGCCGAGCGCGACGGGCTGGCCGAGCTGATCATCGGCGGTTCCGGGGACCTCTCCGGAATTGCGGCGCTGTTCCGGCGGTTGCAACAAGGGCACACGAAGCGCATGCAGGCGCTCGGCCTGGGCTGATCCCGATGGAGTACCCGGAAGTGACGACGCGGTCGAGCGCGGACATGCGCCACCGGAACGAGCCCGTTCGGTTAGCCTTGCCGAGCACATCCCTTACGAATTTCCAGCGGAGGTCCCACGTGGAGGTCAAGATCGGCATCAAGGACACGCCGCGCGAGCTGGTGGTGTCCAGTGGCCAGTCTCCCGAAGAGGTGGAGAAGCTGGTCGCCGAGGCCCTGACGGCCGGTGACGGGCTCTTCCGCATCAACGACGAGAAGGGGCGCAAGTACATCGTCCCCTCCGACCGCATCGCGTACGTCGAGATCGCCCCGTCCGACGTCCGCAAGGTCGGCTTCGGCGTCGGCGACTGACTCGTCTCGAACGGACGAAGGCCACCCCGGGAAGTTCCGGGGTGGCCTTCGTCCGTTCCGGGGCCCGGTTTTCGATCCGGTGACCGGGTTCACCGGATCGAACGGTCCTCCTTGGTGTGTCGCGATTCCGCCGCCTAGCTTCGGCTGGCGATCCGGCGCCACGGGGCCCGGACGGACACTCCGGGAGCAACCAGGATGACCACTGTCGAGCCGATGGCCGGCGACGTGGCGGATCTCGTGCGCAACACCCTCTCCGCGCACAAGTCGATGTTCCTCGCGACATCGGGCAGCGACGGCCCGTGGGTCGGCGGGGTGTACTTCGCGGAAACGGGGCCGTTCACGCTGAACCTGGTGCTCGAGGACCGGGGTCGCACGCTGGCCGCGGTCCGCGAGCACCCGGTCGTTTCGGTGGTGGTGTCGACGGGCTCGCCGATGCAGCCGTTCCTGCAGGCCCAGGCCCTCGCGGAGGTCGTCCCGCCCGACGACGAGGCGCTGGTGCGCTCGATCCTGGTCGCGAAGGTGCCGGAGGCGGCGCCGTTCCTCGACGCGCCGGTCACGGCGATCCGGCTGAGCGTCCGCAAGTGGCGGGCGACGGACATCCCGAACGGCTGGCTGCCGGGCCGCGAGCTGCCCGGCCCGCGCACCCCCTGAGCCGCCCGGCGCGGCCACCGCGCGGGGTGGCCGGGCCGGTTCCGAAGTCCGTGAATGTCGCATTGAGGACTCAGAGTCCCTCAATGCGACATTCACGGCTTTCAGGCGTTGAGCTCTTCGAGGGACGTGGGGACGTGGAACGGCGGGGTGCTCGTCCCCATGACGCGGTAGCGGCCCCACGGGTCCGGGTCCGACAGCTCGCCGGTGGCCGTGTACTCGCCGGCCTGGATGGACACCGGCTTCTTCTTGCCGCCCGCCAGCTTCGTCAGCTCCTCGTTCACCGCCACCCGGCCGTACCAGCGGTAGAAGCCGTCGATCGGCTGGAAGTAGCCGCGCAGCTCGACCGTCACCGGCAGGGACACGCCGTCGACCTCCAGCGTGGCCGGACCGCTGTAGCCGTCTTCGTCGTGCTCGCTCATGACGTCTCCTCCAGCGAATCGGATTCCGCGCGGCCCAGCTGGACCACCTTGTTGGCTTCCAGGGGCAGGTTCGGGTCGATGACCACGCCGTTCTGGCGGGTCAGCCCGTCGATCGCCGCCCAGATGATCTGCGTCAGGTATTCGACGACCGCGTCGCGGCTCATCGACCGGCGATCCAGCCACCACTCGCCGGTGTTCTGGACCATGCCGACGATGCCGTGCGCCCACGGCTCGGCCGCGCCGGAGTCCATGTTGAACATCCGCATGTAGTCGCCCAGCAGCGCCGTCAGCGCCGTCGCGATCAGTTCCTTGTCCTCGGCCACGACGTCCGACGACACCGGCTTCTCCGGCCGTCCGTGCGCGAGCAGCCGGTACAGGTTCGGGTGCTCCTCGATCACCGTGAAGAACGCGTCGAGGGCCATCCGGATCCGCGGGACCGGCGCGAGCTCGGCGTTGATCGCCGGGATCAGGCGCTCGAAGAGGATCTCCGTGCCGCGCTGGCCGAGGGCCACGTAGAGGTCGGCCTTGTCGTCGAAGTGCCGGTACAGCACCGGTTTCGTGACGCCCGCCTCCGCGGCGACGTCCTCCATGCCGAGGTCCGGGCCGTGGGTGTCGAGCGCCCGCAGCGCCGCCTCGACGAACTCCTTGCGCCGCGCGATCCGGTGCTTGCGCCAGCGGTCGCGCCGGGCGTCGCCGGTCGCCCCCTCGTCGCGGGCGGACGGCTTGCCGGAGCGCTTGACACGTTCGATCACGAGGCTCATGCTACGCACAGGTAACTGTTACCTCAAGTTACACATGGCGGAAGGGGTGTCGGCAATGACGCGGACGCTGAAGGAACCGGATCGCGAAAAGACCGCGGAGCGGCTGCTCAAGTCGTCGGCGAACAAGTTCTACGACCCCGACGTCGACATCGACTGGACGGCGCCCCTGGTCGAGGGCAAGCGCTTCATCCTCGACGAGCGCTCTTCGCTCTACGGCACCGAGCTCTGGGACAAGCTGACCCCCGAGCAGCGCATCGAGCTGGGCAAGCACGAGGTCGCGAGCGTCGCGACGACCGGGCTGTGGTTCGAAATCCTCCTGATGCAGATGCTGCTCAAGGAGGTCTACGAGCAGGACCCGACGTCGGCGCACGCGCAGTTCGCCCTCACCGAGATCGCCGACGAATGCCGGCACTCGACGATGTTCGCGCGGATGGCGTCGCGGATCGGCTGCCCCGCCTACGGCCCGGTGCCGTGGCTGCGGAGGCTGGCGAAGCTGATGCCGACGATCTCCTACGGCCCGGCGCGCTACGGCGCGATCCTGGTCGCCGAAGAGGTGCTCGACCGGCTGCAGCGCGAGCAGATGAACGACGACGGCGTCCAGCCGCTGGTCCGGATGGTCAACCGGATCCACGTGCTGGAGGAGGCGCGGCACGTCACCTTCGCCCGCGAAGAGGTCACGCGCGGCATGGCGAAGCTGTCGAAGGCCGAGATCGCCTACCAGCAGTTCATCATCGCGCTCATCTCGTACTTCGTGACGCGGGCGTTCATCAACCCGAACGTCTACAAGGCGGTCGGCATCCGGCCGCGCGACGGCGTCGAAGCGGCCCTGAACAACCCGCACTGGCAGGGGACGATCGCGTGGGCGGGGGAGAAGATCATGCCGTTCCTGGAGGAGTCCGGCCTGGTCGGGCTGCCGGGGAAGTACTTCTGGCGCAAGTCGTTCCTGCTCCCGGCGGGCCGGTGACCACCGCGTCGCGGCTGCGCGACCCGTCGATCGAGCACCGGTTCGTCGCGAGCGACGGCGCCGCGCTGCACGTCTCGCAGTCCGGGCCCGCCGACTCGGCGGTCACGCTGGTGCTGGTGCACGGCTGGACGCAGGACCACCGGACGTGGGACTTCGTGCTGCCGCACCTCGACCCCGGCGTGCGCGTGCTGCGCTACGACCTGCGCGGCCACGGCGGCTCGGCGCACGCCCGCCCGGGCTCGGCGACGATCGCGCGGCTGGCCGACGACCTGGCCGAGGTGATCGCCGACCGCGTGTCGGAGGGGCCGCTGGTCCTCGCCGGGCACTCGATGGGCGGCATGACGCTCATGGTGCTCGCCGAACGGCACCCGCAGCTGGTCGCTTCACGGCTTGCCGGAGCGGCGTTCGTCGCGACGTCGTCGGGCGACATGGACAAGTTGACGTTGGGCTTCCCGGGCCTGGTCGGCCGGGGCGTGACGCGCTTCGAGCCGCGGGTCGCCCGCCTGCTCGCCCGGCTGCGGTCGGACACGCTGCGGCTGCGGCCGGGGATGGTCCGCTCGGGTGCCCGGCGGCTCGTCTTCGGCGATCGGCCGGGGCGGGCGCAGGTGGACAGCGTCGTCGAGCAGCTGCTGGCGGCGCACCCGGCGAGCGCGGGGTTGTTCCTGGACGCGATCGCGGCCCACCGCGGCGTCGGCGGCCTGGGCGCGCTGTGCGACGTGCCGTCGGTGGTGCTGGCGGGGGAGAAGGACCGGCTGTGCCCGCTGGCGCACGCGAAGGTGATCGCGGACGAGCTGCCGCACGCGGAGTTCGTCCGCTACCCGGGAGCGGGCCACATGCTCCCGCAGGAACGCCCCTTCGAGGTAGCCCGCCGGATCAACGCGCTGCTTCGCACGGCTGCCCTCGTTGACGCCCGGTAAACAATGCATCTTTCCTAGGGAAAGTTCCGCTTTCGGGGGCCGAAAACGGAACTTTCCCGACGAAAGTGACGGCGTTGGGCCGGGTCAGGAGTCCTTGAGGGGGAAGCCGCCGCCGATGCCTCGCCAGGCCAGGTTGGCCGTCAAGGCGACGGCCTCCTCACGGCTCATCGACTGGTGGTGCTGCAGCCAGAACCGGGCGCTGACCTGGCTCATCCCGACCAGCCCGACCGCCAGCAGCCGCGCCTTGTCCTCGTCGAGGCCCGCGTCCGCCGTGATCGTGTCCGTGATCGCGTCCACGCTCGCCGACGTCGCGCGGTCGACCGCTTCCTGGACCGCCGGCTCGCCGCGCAGGTCGGACTCGAACACCATCCGGAACGCGCCCGCGTCGTTGCTGACGAAGTCGAAGAACGCGCCGACCGTCGCCGGGACGCGCTGACGGTTCTCCGTCGTCGAGTCCAGCGCCGTCTGCACGCGCTTCACCAGCTCGTCGACGTGACTCTCCAGCAGCGCGATGTACAGGTCCAGCTTGCCGGGGAAGTGCTGGTAGAGCACCGGCTTGCTGACACCGGCCACTTCGGCGATCTCGTCCATCGCGGCGGCGTGGTAGCCGTTCTCGGCGAAGACCCGCTGGGCCGCCGCGAGGAGCTGGGCCCGCCGTTCCGTCCGGGGCAGGCGCACCCCGCGCTGCTGCAGCCGCGTCATCTCCGTCATGCCCATCCTCCCGTCATCGTCCTTCGACGGGCGGGGTCGCCACCGCGTGAAGTCGTCCTGAAGATTACTCGCCGGTATGTATGCCTTGCCAAGTGTCGGGCATCCTGGATCCGTGAACACCGCCGCGACCACCCGGGCGCCGCTGACCCACGTGCCCCTTTCGACCAGGGAATTGCCGTCCCTGGAACCGATCCTGCCGCCCTGGCCGGCGACTTTCGAAGAAGTCGGCACGGCCCGCCTGCACGTCCGCCGCACCCCGGGTCCGGACGGCGTGCCCGCGGTCTACGTCCACGGCCTCGGCGGCTCGTCGACGAACTGGACCGACCTGGCCGCGCTGCTCGCGCCGGTCGCCGGCGGCACCGCGCCCGACCTGCCCGGCTTCGGCTACTCGGAGCCCGAGAAGGGCTTCGACTTCAGCCTCCAAGCGCACGCCGAAGTCGTCGCGCGGCACATCGAGGACGTCGGCGCGCCGGTGCACCTGCTGGGCAACTCCATGGGCGGCGCGATCGCGCTGATGATCGCCGAACGCCGTCCCGAGCTGGTCAAGACGCTGACCTTGATCTCGCCCGCGATGCCCGACCGCCGCCCCGACCCGCGGCGGCTGTCGGACCCGCGGATGGCGCTGGCCTACCTGCCGCTGGTCGGCGCGCGGGTGCGGGCGCAGCTGGCCGCCCTCGGCCCGCGGGAACGCGCCGCGCAGGTGATCAAGCTGTGCTTCGCCGACCCGTCGCGGTTCCCGGAGAGCCGGCTGGACGAGCTGGCCGAGGAGCACGGCGCCCGCGCCGGGTTCACCTGGGCCAACCCCGCCATGGCGCGCAGCACGTTCGCGATCTTCCGGGCGTGGTCGACGCTCGGGAAGGCGTCGCTCTGGTCGTCGGCGCCGCGGGTGCAGGCCCCGACCCTGGTGGTCTGGGGCCGCGAGGACCGCATCATCTCCGTGCGACGCGCGATGCGGACGGCCCGGGCGATCCCGAAGGCCCGGCTGCTCGTGTTGCCGCGAACCGGGCACGTCGCGCAGATGGAGCGCCCGATCGTCGTGGCGAAGGCCGTGCTCGGCATGTGGGAGCACGTGGAAGCCGGGACTTGGTAGCCCGATCGGGCGGCAACAACCCCCGAGTGGACCGCCAGTCGCCGATAACGGTTCGGTGGCGCTGTGGCACCCTGGTGCGGTGGACCGGGTGAAGCACGACGCGCGAGGCGAAGATCGGCGGGCTCCCCACCGCGCGTCGGCGCGACGCGCGCCGGAGCCCGGGGACTCCCCGCGGACCGGTCAGTACCGCCCGGCCCGGCAGCCGGCCCAGCGCGTCGGCGAGGACCGCTACCGCCCCGGCGGGCGGCGCACCAGCGCCGAGCCGCTGAGTGCTTCCTGGAAGCCGCACGTCGAGACCCCGCGCGAGAAGCCGGAGCCACCGAAGGCCGGCGGCTTCGCGAAGTTCACCAAGACCTACGGCTGGCGCGTCTACGCCCTGCCGATCCTCGTGGTGCTGACCGTGCTCGTGGTCGTCAACACCGCGAACAGCCCGGCCGAGCCGATCGCCGAACAGGGCACCCCCGCCGGTGTCGAGTCGGCGGGCGGCGACGCGGCGGGCGGCGCCATCGACGGCAACGGCGAGCAGGCCATCCCGGAGAACCCGGCCACGCCGGTCGACCTCAAGGTGCCGACCGCCGACCTGCCGAACGGCATCCCGTTCACGCAGGCGGGCGCCGGCAAGTGGCACGTCGTGCCGGGCAGCGGGCCGAAGGTCGGCACCGGGAAGCTGTACACGTACACGATCGAGGTCGAGGACGGCATCGACCCGGCGAGCTACGCCGGTGACGACGCATTCGCCACCGCGGTCGAGGGGACGCTGTCCAACCCCACCCAGGGCTGGACCTGGGACGGCAAGATCGCGTTCCAGCGCGTGGACGCGAACTTCCCGAACCCGACCTTCAGGGTGAGCCTCACCACGCCGGAGACCACCCACCGGCCGGACGCCTGCGGGTTCCAGATCAAGTTCGAAGCCTCCTGCTACCGCAAGAGCCTCGGGCGCGTGCTGATCAACCTGGCCCGCTGGGTGCGCGGCGCGAAGGCGTACGGCGCCGACATGACCGGGTACCGGCAGTACGCCATCAACCACGAGGTCGGGCACGCACTGGGCAACCAGCACGTCGGCTGCGGCGGCACCGACCAGCCGGCGCCGGTGATGATGCAGCAGTCCTTCGGCGTCAACGACGACTACGTGTCGATGCTCAACGACATCCCCGGCGGCGACAAGGGCAAGGTCGCCAAGGACGGCCGCATCTGCAAGACCAACTCCTGGCCGAACCCCACGCCGCAGTAGCTCGGAAAGCGGTGGGTTGTCCCACCATCCGGACGCGGGAAGGTCTATTTGCCCGCGCGCGTTGTGCATAGTGGGATGGACGCGATCCGCGCGAGATGGAGGACCCGATGTCAGCACTGCCGCCGCTCGTCGAGCCGGCTGCCGAGCTCACCAAGGAAGAGGTGGCCCGGTACAGCCGTCACCTGATCATCCCGGACGTCGGGGTGAACGGGCAGAAGCGGCTCAAGAACGCGAAGGTCCTGGTCATCGGCGCCGGCGGCCTCGGCAGCCCCGCGCTGCTGTACCTGGCCGCGGCCGGGGTCGGCACGCTCGGCATCGTCGACTTCGACGTCGTGGACGAGTCGAACCTGCAGCGCCAGGTCATCCACGGCCAGTCCGACGTCGGCAAGCTCAAGGCCGCGTCCGCGCAGGAGTCGATCGCCGAGATCAACCCGCTGGTCAAGGTGCACCTGCACACCGACCGGCTGGACTCGTCGAACGCGCTGGAGATCTTCGGGCAGTACGACCTGATCGTCGACGGCACCGACAACTTCGCCACGCGCTACCTCGTGAACGACGCCGCGGTGCTGCTGGGCAAGCCGTACGTCTGGGGCTCGATCTTCCGGTTCGAGGGCCAGGTCAGCGTGTTCTGGGAGGACGCGCCGAACGGCAAGGGCCTCAACTACCGCGACCTCTACCCGGAGCCGCCGCCCCCGGGCATGGTCCCCTCCTGCGCCGAGGGTGGCGTGCTGGGCGTGCTCTGCGCGTCCATCGGCTCGATCATGGTGACCGAGGCGATCAAGCTCATCACCGGCATCGGCGAGACGCTGCTCGGCCGCCTGATCAGCTACGACGCGCTGGAGATGAAGTACCGCGAGGTCAAGATCCGCAAGGACCCGGAGACCCCGAAGATCACCGAGCTGATCGACTACGAGGCGTTCTGCGGCGTGGTCTCCGACGAGGCCGCGCAGGCCGCGACGGGCAGCACCATCACCCCGGCCGAGCTCAAGGCCAAGTTCGACAGCGGCGAGAACTTCGCCCTGATCGACGTCCGCGAGCCGCACGAGTACGAGATCGTGAACATCAAGGGCGCGACGCTGATCCCGAAGGACCGCATCCTCTCGGGCGAGGCGCTGGCGGAGCTGCCGCAGGACAAGCCGATCGTCCTGCACTGCAAGTCGGGCGCGCGGTCCGCGGAGGCTCTCGCCGCGCTGCACGCGGCCGGCTTCAAGGACGCGACGCACCTCGGCGGCGGCGTCCTCGCGTGGGCCAAGCAGATCGACCCGAGCCTGCCGACCTACTGACAGTGGTGGTCCGTGAAGGCCTCCTCGAGGGACGTGAAGTCCCTCAAGGAGGCCTTCACGGCATTTCGGGCACGCCGCAAAACCGTGCGTGACCAGCGCGTCTTCTCGAACGTGGACCACCCGGCCGGGTACCGTCACCAGTTGTGCGGACCACCCTCGAACGTCCTCCGGCGCACGTCTGCGCGGCCTTCGGCGGCGTTGACGACGCCGCCGAGCCACTGCCGGATTCGACGGCCTGGCACTGCGGTGACCTCGTGTTCAAGCCGGTCACCGACAAGGCCCGGACCCTGTGGACCGCCCGCGCGCTCGACTACGTCCACGAACCGGGCCTGCGGGTCGCGAAACCGGTCCGCTCCAGCGACGGCCGCTGGATCGTCGGCGGCTGGACGGCGTCCCGGTTCGTCCCCGGCACGCCGGAGCACCGCGGCGACGCGTCGGTGCTGGCGGCGGTGAAACTGCACCGCGCGACCATCGGCCTGCCCCGCCCGGACTTCCTCGCCGGCCGGCGCGACATCGACGCGGTCGCCGACCGGGTCGCGTGGGAAGAGCTCGAGGTCCCCCTGGAAGAGACGAAGGGCGGCCGCTGGTTCGAGGTCCTCGCCGGGGCCCGCCGCCCGATCAAGCTGCCGTTGCAGGTCGCCCACGGCGAGCTCCTGGCCGGGCTGCTGTTCGACGGCGACGCGGCCCCGGGCGTCGTCGACTTCGTCCCGTACTACCGGCCGGGCGAGTACGGCGCGGCGATCGTCGCGGTGGACGCCCTGGCCTGGGGCGGTGCGACGCGCGAGCTGCTGGAGCGGTGGGCGCACCTGCCGGAGTGGCCGCAGCTGCTGCTGCGCGCGGTCCTGTTCCGGCTGGCGTCCAACGCGCTCAACCCCCGGTCGACGCAGGCGTCACTGGACGGCCTGCGAGCGGCCGCCCGGGAAGTCAGCGGCGTGCTCTGAGCAGTGTGACCCGCCCCACGGGCGGTTCCGCGTTACGCGGGCGTGAACGGCACCGGCCCGAGCCGGGCACGGCACCTCCCGCTGGGCCGAATCCCTGCTGGGACGCGACGCGGCCGCCACCCCGATCATCGCGGCAGCGCACCGGGGCCGCGGCCGCGGACCGCCATCTCACCGCCGGGGCCGCGTGACTTCCGCTGCAATGTCAACTGCCTGAAACATTCGGTCGAATCCGGTTAACACGGCCTCCTTAGCGTCAGGGCAATCCCGAACGCCGAGGAGGTGCCCGTGCCGCAGGTCGACACCCACTGCCCGTACTGCGCGTTGCAGTGCGGCATGACCCTCGACGGCGCCCGCGTCACGCCGCGGGACTTCCCGGTGAACGCCGGCGGCCTGTGCCAGAAGGGCTGGACCGCCGGCTCGCTGCTGACCTCGCCGCGACGGCTGACCACCCCGATGATCCGGGTGGACGGCGCGCTCGAGCCCGTCAGCTGGGACTTCGCCCTCGACTTCGTCGCGCGCAGGCTCCAGGACCTCCAGCGGGACCACGGCCCCGACGCCGTCGCGATCTTCGGCGGCGGCGGGCTGACCAACGAGAAGGCCTACCTGCTCGGCAAGTTCGCCCGGGTCGCGCTCGGCACCTCGCAGATCGACTACAACGGCCGCTTCTGCATGTCCTCGGCCGCCGCGGCCGGGATCAAGGCGTTCGGCGCGGACCGCGGGATGCCCTTCCCCGTCACGGATCTCAAGAACGCCGACGTCGTGCTGCTCGCCGGGGCGAACCCGGCCGAGACGATGCCGCCGTTCACCCAGCACCTGCGCGGCACCGACCTGATCGTCGTCGACCCGCGGCGCACCCCGACCGCCGAGCTGGCGAGCCTCCACCTGGCCCCCGCGCCCGGGACGGACCTCGCGCTGGCGCTCGGCATCCTGCACGCCGTCGTCGAAGGCGGCCACCTCGACCAGTCCTATGTGGATGACCGGACCGGCGGCTTCGCCGAGATGTGGCGGATCGCCGCGTCGTGGTGGCCGGAACGCGCCGAGCGCGTCTGCGGGGTTTCGGCCGCGGACATGCGCCTCGCCGCCGCCAAGCTGGCCGCCGCCCGCAACGCCTACGTCCTCACCGCCCGCGGCGCCGAGCAGCACGCCACCGGCACCGCGACCGTCGGCGGCTGGATCAACCTCGCGCTCTCCCTGGGGTTGCCGGGCCGGCCGGGCTCCGGTTACGGCTGCCTGACCGGCCAGGGCAACGGCCAGGGCGGCCGTGAGCACGGCCAGAAGGCCGACCAGCTGCCCGGCTACCGCAAGCTCGAAGACCCGGCCGCGCGCGAGTACGTCGCCGGCGTCTGGGGCGTGGAGCCGGAAAGCCTGCCCGGGCCCGGCCGGTCCGCCAGCGAACTCCTGGAAGCGCTCGGCCAAGAGAACGGACCGAAGGCGCTGATGGTGTTCGGCAGCAACGTCGTCGTCTCGGCGCCGCGGTCCGAGCGTGTCCAAGATCGACTGTCGTCATTGGACTTCCTCGTCGTCGCCGACTTCGTGCTGTCGGATACCGCGGCCATGGCCGACGTCGTCCTCCCGGTCACGCAGTGGGCCGAGGAAGACGGGACGCTCACCAACCTCGAAGGCCGCGTCCTGCTGCGCCGCAAGGCCCTGGACCCGCCGGTCGGCGTCCGGTCCGATCTGGACGTCCTCAACGGACTGGCGAACAGGCTGGGGCAGCCGGAGAACCGGTTCCCGGCTGACGCCGAGACGGTCTTCGAAGAGCTGCGGATCGCGTCCAAGGGCGGGATCGCCGACTACTCCGGCGTCAGCTACGAGCGGCTCCGCAACGGTGAAGCCCTGCACTGGCCGGTCCCGGAGAACGAACACCCCGGCACCCCGCGGATGTTCCTCGAGTCGTTCGCCCACCCGGACGGCCGCGCGCGGTTCGTGCCGGTCGAGCACACCGGCCCGGCCGAACTGCCGGACGACGAGTTCCCGCTGCAGGCCACCACCGGCCGCGTGCTGCAGCACTACCAGTCGGGCGCCCAGACCCGGCTGATCGACGAGCTGAACGACGTCGTCCCGGAGGCGTTCGTCGAGGTCCACCCGGACACCGCGAAGCGGGCCGGGCTCGAGGAAGGCGACCCCGCCCGGATCCGATCCCGCCGAGGCGAGACCGTCGCGAAGGTGCGGTTCGTCCAGAGTCTCCGGCCCGACCTCGTCTTCGTGCCGTTCCACTTCCCCGGTGAGCAGCGCGCGAACCTGTTCACCAACCCGGCACTCGACCCCGTCAGCCGGATGCCGGAGTTCAAGGTGTGTGCCGTTTCCCTGTCTACTGTGGATGGTGCCGCATGAGCCCCCGTGAAGTCGTCATCGTCGGGTACGGCATGGCCGGTGCCCGGCTGGCCGACGAAATCCGCCGCCGTGACCCGATCGCCGAGCGGGTCCGCCTGACCGTGCTCGGCGCCGAGAAGCACGCCGCCTACAACCGGGTGCTGCTGTCCGCCGTCGTCGCCGGCGGGATGAGCGCCGAGAGCGTCCGCCTGCACGACGACGAATGGGCCGCGCGCCACAACATCGACCTGCGCCTCGGCGTCGACGTCACCCGCATCGATCGCGAGAAGCGCTGTGTCGAGCTCGGCGACGGCGCATGCGTGGACTACGACGCGCTCGTGCTCGCCACCGGCGCCAACCCGTGGATCCCGCCCGTCGAAGGCCTCGAAGCCGGGCCGGGCGTGGTCGCGTTCCGCAGCCTCGACGACTGCGCCAAGATCCTCGACGCCGCCCGCTTCGGCGCGCCGGTCGCGGTGCTCGGCGGTGGCCTGCTCGGCCTCGAAGCCGCCCGCGGCCTGGCCGGGCGCGGCAACCAGGTGACCGTCGTGCACCCGCTCGGGCACGTCATGGAACGCCAGCTCGACGCCGCCGCCGGGCACGTGCTGGCCCGGCAGCTCACCGACATGGGCGTGACGTTCAAGTTCGGCGCCACCGCCGCCCGCTACCTGCCCGGCGACGGCCTCAAGCTCGACGACGGCACGCTCGTCCCGGCCGACCTGGTCGTGGTCGCCGCCGGTGTCCGCGCCGAGACGAGCCTGGCCGTGGACGCCGGCCTCGACGTCGACCTGGGGATCCTCGTCGACGACACCCTGCGCACCAGCGACGGCCGTATCCACGCCCTCGGCGACTGCGCACGCCACCCCGGCGCCCCGGCCGGGCTGATCCAGCCGGCGTGGGAGCAGGCCGGCGTGCTAGCCGACGTCCTGACCGGCACGAACGCCGCCGCCCGCTACCGCGGCACCACGGCGGTCACCCGCCTCAAGGCGCGCGGCATCGACCTCGCCGCGCTGGGCGAGACGCAGCTCGACGCCGGTACCCCGGACGCCGAGGTGCTGACCTTCAACGACCCCACCGGCGGGCGCTACGGCAAGCTCGTCGTCCGCGGGAACCGCGTCACCGGCGCGATCCTGCTCGGCCTGCCCGACGCGGCCGCGTCGATCACGCAGTTCCACGACCGTGGCACGCCGCTGCCCGACGACCGCCTCGGAGTCCTGCTGGGCCGCGCGCTGCCCACCGGCAGTGCCCCGGCGGCCAGCCCGGCCGACCTGCCCGCGGCGGCGGTCATCTGCCGCTGCAACAACGTCACCAAGGGCCGGCTGATCGAGGCCTGGAAGGCCGGGGCCACCGACACTCCCGCACTGGCGCGGGCCACGCGAGCCACGACGGGCTGCGGCGGGTGCACCGACGCCGTCGGCGGCATCGCCAACTGGCTCGCGGCGCAATGACCACTCGAACCCGCACTGAGGAGAACACCGTGGCACACCAAGGAAAGCACTGGATCGAGCACTGGGAACCGGAGAACGAGGAGTTCTGGGAGTCGACGGGCAAGAAGGTCGCCCGCCGCAACCTCTGGTTCTCCGTGTTCGCCGAGCACATCGGCTTTTCCGTCTGGACCCTGTGGTCGGTCATCGTCCTGTTCATGGGCAAGGACTACGGCTTCTCCGCCGCCGACAAGTTCCTGCTCGTCTCGACGCCGACGCTGATCGGCGGCCTGATGCGGCTGCCCTACACCTTCGCCGTGGCGAAGTTCGGCGGTCGCAACTGGACGGTCGTGTCCGCCGCGCTGCTGCTGATCCCGACGATCCTGGCCGCGGTCGTGCTGCACCCGGGGACGTCGCTCGGCACGTTCCTGCTGGTCGCGGCGCTCGGCGGGGTCGGCGGCGGCAACTTCGCGTCGTCGATGACGAACATCAACACCTTCTACCCGGAGAAGCACAAGGGCTGGGCGCTCGGCCTCAACGCCGGTGGCGGCAACCTCGGGGTGGCGGCCATCCAGCTGGTCGGCCTGCTGGTGATCGGCACGGCGGGCGCGACCGCGCCGCGGATCGTGCTCTTCGTCTACATCCCGCTGATCGTGGTCGCGGCGGTGTGCGCGTACTTCTACATGGACAACCTCGCCACCGTGAAGGGCGACACCAAGGCGATGCGCGAGGTCGTCAAGGACCCGCACACGTGGGTGATGTCGTTCCTCTACGTCGGCACGTTCGGCTCGTTCATCGGCTACAGCTTCGCGTTCGGCCTGGTGCTGCAGAACCAGTTCGGCCGCACCCCGCTGCAGGCGGCCGCGGTGACGTTCCTCGGCCCGCTGCTCGGCTCGCTCTCGCGGCCGGCGGGCGGCTGGCTGGCCGACCGGATCGGCGGCGGCAAGATCACCTTCTGCACGTTCGTCGGAATGGCGCTGGCCACGGTCGTGCTGATCCTCGCGTCGACGTCGAAGTCCCTGGCGCTGTTCACGATCGCGTTCATCGTGCTGTTCGTGCTCACCGGCGTCGGCAACGGCTCGACGTACAAGATGATCCCGGCGATCTTCCGGGCGAAGGCCCGCACGGCGATCGCGAACGGCGCCGAGGAGGCGGCTGAACTGCTCAAGGCGCGACGGCTGTCGGGTGCGCTGATCGGCCTGGCCGGCGCGATCGGCGCCGAAGGCGGCCTGTTCATCAACCTGGCGTTCCGGCAGTCGTTCGCCGACGCGAAGAGCGGCGTCCCCGCCTTCATCGGATTCCTGGTCTTCTACGGGCTGTGCTTCGCCGTCACCTGGGCGGTCTACCTGCGCAAGCCCGCCGAACAGCCCACGAGTGAGCGCGGTCTGGCGCTCGCGGGAGCGGAGGTCTGAGATGCCCACCCTGGTCGTCGCCGGACACGGCATGGTCGCCCACCGGCTCGTGGAGGCGGTGCGCGCGGAAGACCCTTCCGGCAACTGGCACATCGTCGTCCTGTCCGAGGAGCCGCGCCCGGCGTACGACCGGGTGGCGCTCACGTCCTACGTGGACACCTGGGACCCGGCTTCGCTCGCGCTGCCCGGTTCGGACTACGCGGGTGACCCGCACGTCGACCTCCGGCTCGGTGAGCTGGCGGTTTCGGTCGACCGGGACGCTCGCACGGTCACCACGGCGTCCGGCGCCGTCGTTTCCTACGACGCGCTGGTGCTGGCCACCGGCTCGCGGCCGTTCGTACCGCCGGTGCCGGGCCACGACCTGGCCGGCTGCTTCGTCTACCGGACCATCGAGGACCTCGACGCGATCCGCGCGGCGGCGGTCGACAAGCCGGGACGCGGGCGCCGCTCGGCCGTCGTGATCGGCGGTGGCCTGCTCGGCCTGGAAGCCGCGAAGGCGTTGCGGGACATGGGACTTTCGCCGCACGTCGTCGAGATGGCACCGCGCTTGATGCCGCTGCAGGTCGACGAAGGCGGCGGGTCGCTGCTGCGGCGGCTCATCACCTCGCTGGACGTGACTGTCCACACGGGAACGTCCACCGACGCCATCGAGGCCGACGGCTCGCGGCTGGTGGCGCGCCTGGGCAACGGCACCGAACTCGACGTCGACCTCGTCGTGTTCTCCGCCGGCGTCCGGCCGCGCGACGATCTCGCCCGCCAGTCGGGTCTCGAAGTGGGCCCGCGCGGCGGGGTGCTGACCGACGCTTCCTGCCGGACGAGTGACCCGGCGGTGTACGCGATCGGGGAGTGCGCGGCGGTCGACGGCCGCGTGTACGGCATCGTGGCGCCCGGGTACGCGATGGCCGAGATCGTCGCGGCCCAGCTCACCGGCGGTTCCGGCGAGTTCCCGGAGCCGGACACGTCCACGAAGCTGAAGCTGATGGGCGTCGACGTGGCGTCCTTCGGCGACGCCCACGCAAAGACCGAGGGCGCGCTGGAAGTCGCGGTCAACGACGCGGTCGCCGGCACGTACAAGAAGCTCGTGGTCACCGACGACGGCAAGACGCTGCTCGGCGGCGTGCTCGTCGGCGACGCGACCGAGTACAACACCCTGCGCGCGCTGGTCGGCCGTCCGCTGCCGGCCGAGCCGGGCGCGATCCTCGCCCCGGCCGGTGGCGGTGCCGCGGTCGGCGTCGACGCCCTTCCGGACGCGGCGCAGATCTGTTCGTGCAACGCGGTCTCGAAGGGCGCGATCACCCGCGCGATCCACGAGGACGGCTGCGACACCGTCCCGAAGCTCAAGGCGTGCACCCGCGCCGGCACCGCGTGCGGCTCGTGCGTCCCGCTGCTGGGCAAGCTGCTCAGCGCCGCCGGCGTCGAGCAGTCGAAGGCGCTGTGCGAGCACTTCCCGCAGTCGCGCGCGGAGCTGTTCGAGATCGTCCAGGCCACCCGCATCACGACGTTCAGCGAGCTGATCGCCCGCTACGGTTCGGGCAGCGGGTGCGCGATCTGCAAGCCGGCGGTGGCGTCCATCCTGGCCACGCTGGGCAACGGCCACGTCCTCGGCGGCGAGCAGATGACGTTGCAGGACACCAACGACCGGTACCTGGCGAACCTGCAGCGCAACGGCACGTACTCGGTCGTCCCGCGGATCCCCGGCGGCGAGATCACGCCGGAGAAGCTGATCGTGATCGGCCAGGTGGCCCAGGACTTCGGGCTGTACACCAAGATCACCGGCGGCCAGCGGATCGACCTGTTCGGGGCCACCGTGGACCAGCTGCCGCTGATCTGGCGGCGGCTGGTCGACGCCGGGTTCGAATCCGGGCACGCGTACGGCAAGGCGCTCCGGACGGTCAAGTCGTGCGTCGGGTCGACCTGGTGCCGCTACGGCGTGCAGGACAGCGTCGGCCTCGCGATCGAGCTGGAGCTGCGGTACCGCGGGCTGCGGTCGCCGCACAAGCTCAAGTCGGCGGTCTCGGGCTGTGCGCGGGAATGCGCGGAGGCGCGCAGCAAGGACTTCGGCATCATCGCCACCGAGAACGGCTGGAACCTCTACGTCGGTGGCAACGGCGGTACGACACCCCGGCACGCCGACCTGCTGGTGTCCGATGTGGACACCGCGACGCTGATTCGCACGATCGACCGGTTCCTGATGTTCTACGTGCGCACGGCCGACCGGCTGCAGCGCACGGCGCCGTGGATCGAAGAGCTCGACGGCGGCCTCGACCACCTGCGCGCGGTGATCGTCGACGACTCGCTCGGCATCTGCGAAGACCTCGACGCGGCGATGGCCAAGCACGTCGACAACTACGCCGACGAGTGGAAGGGCGTGCTGGAGGACCCGGAGAAGCTGGCCCGGTTCACCTCCTTCGTCAACGCGCCGGGCACCCCCGACCCGGCGATCTCGTTCCGCTCGGAGCGCGAGCAGAAGGTGCCGGTCATGCTGGGTGTCCCGGAGGTGCGGCGATGACGACGTCGATCGAACGAACCTGGACGGCGGTCTGCGCCGCCGAGGCGGTCCCCGAGTACGCCGGGGTGGCGGCACTGCTCGACGGCGGTGTGCAGGTGGCGATCTTCCACCTGCCGGGCGACCGGTGGTATGCACTGTCCAACTGGGACCCGTGCAGCGGCGCGGCGGTGCTCTCGCGCGGCATCGTCGGGGACGCGGGCGGGGTCCCGGTCGTCGCGTCGCCCGTCTACAAGGAACGGTTCACGCTCGACGGTGGACAGTGCCTGGACGCCGAGGACGTCTCCGTTCCGGTGTACGAGGTGCGCGTGCGAGAGGGCGTGGTCGAAGTGGAGAGCCCGTGACCGGTGTTCTCCCGCTGACCGGGTTCGTGGTCGGCATCACCGCGGCGGGGGGGGGCGGGGGGGGGGTCGCGGCGCGGGGGGGGGCGGGGGGGGGGTGGGGAGGCGGGGCCGGCGACCAGAGAGAGGGGCGGGACACCGAAAA
>NZ_JBFBBQ010000066.1:0-47237 GCF_040682775.1 Amycolatopsis sp. NPDC051106
TGAAGGCCTCCTTACCGGCCTTGAGAGCCGGTAAGGAGGCCTTCACGGCTTGGGTCTAGCCGTGGTCCTCCAGCATCTCCGTCACCAGGGCGGCGATCGGCGAACGCTCCGAGCGGGTGAGGGTCACGTGCGCGAACAGCGGGTGGCCCTTCAGCTTCTCGATCACCGCCGAGACGCCGTCGTGCCGGCCGACGCGCAGGTTGTCACGCTGGGCGACGTCGTGCGTGAGCACCACCCGCGACGCCGTGCCGAGCCGCGAAAGCACCGTGAGCAGGACGTTCCGTTCCAGTGATTGCGCCTCGTCGACGATGACGAACGTGTCGTGCAGCGAGCGGCCGCGGATGTGGGTCAGCGGGAGCACCTCGAGCATGCCGCGGTCGAAGACCTCGTCGAGGACGTCCTGGCTGACCAGCGCGCCGAGGGTGTCGAACACCGCCTGCGCCCACGGCTGCATCTTCTCGCTCTCGGACCCGGGCAGGTAGCCGAGGTCCTGGCCGCCGACCGCGTAGACCGGGCGGAACACCACGACCTTGCGGTGCTGACGGCGTTCCATCACCGCCTCCAGGCCGGCGCACAGCGCGAGCGCCGACTTGCCGGTGCCGGCGCGGCCGCCGAGGGAGACGATGCCGACGTCGGAGTCGAGCAGCAGGTCGAGCGCGACGCGCTGTTCGGCGCTGCGGCCGTGCAGGCCGAACGCCTCGCGGTCGCCGCGGACCAGCCGGATGCGCTTGTCCGCCGTGATCCGGCCCAGCGCGCTGGACGTGCCCGCGAGCAGCCGCAGCCCGGTGTGGCAGGGCAGTGCGGCCAGCTCGTCCATGCCGTACTCGACCGGGTCGACCGTGCCGCCGCCGAACAGCGTGTCCAGCACGTCCTGCTCGACGTCCACGTCCGCCATGCCCGTCCAGCCCGACGGGGTGACCTCCTGCGCGCGGTACTCGTCGGCCTCCAGGCCCACGGCACCCGCCTTGACCCGCAGCGGGATGTCCTTCGTCACCAGGGTGACCGCCGGGAACTCCGCCGCCAGGTTGAGCGCGCAGGCGAGGATGCGGTGGTCGTTGGAGTCGGTCCGGAACCCGACCGGGAGCACCGTCGGGTCCGAGTGGTTCAGCTCCACCTGCAGCGTGCCGCCGTGGTCCCCGATGGGGAGCGGCGCGTCGAGCCTGCCGTACTGCCGGCGCAGGTCGTCGAGCATGCGCAGGGACTCCCGGGCGAACCAGCCGAGCTCCGGGTGGTGGCGCTTCGCCTCCAGTTCACTGATGACGACCAGCGGAAGCACGACGGCGTGCTCGGCGAACCGAGTGACCGCCCACGGGTCCGACAGGAGGACCGACGTGTCGAGCACGTACATGTGCTGCTGGGATTCGGGCGAGGTCGAGGCTTTCTCCGGGCCAGGAACGGCACCGGTCGAAGAACGGCCAGAGGCCTTACGGGGCAAACGCTGCGCAGTCACGACGGCATCTCCCTCGAGGGCGTGTGCACCTCACGCCCGCACTCGCTGGGCCGGGCACCTCCCTGGCTGGACCACTCCCTCTGACCGGTGGGTCAGGTGGCGCGGCCACGAGGGCCGGGTGCCGGCCCCCTCGTGCGTCTCGTGGGCGGCTGCGCCGCCCCCTCGATCACCGTCACGACCAGGGCCTCCCGCGAGGACCCGCACTGATCGCGCGCCCTCACTTCGGAAGGTACCCACGAATGCCGGATCGCGCAGGGAGCCAACACGGTGATTCGCCAGATCGTCACCTCACTGTCGGTCGCCCGACATCGACACCCCGTGACAGTCACTCTGCGTCATCGACCTCTCGATCGATACCAACCCGCCGAGATGATCTTGGCGAAATTGCTGACCCGCTGTATTCACAAGATCGTTTGAACGGCTTCTACCACGGTTTGTCGCAGCATGCATTTTGCTTCACCGAAAGAGGACCGGTCCGAGTGAAAGCACCTGCATCCGACTCACACAATCGGCGTACAAGCCGTACGAGCCGCCCGATAGGCGGGTAATTTTCTCACTACGGGACACACCGCCGGTTCACCCGGTGCCCGGACCCCAACAGTTCTACCTAGGAGTGTGCCAAGTGCTGAAGAAGGCTGGTTTCGTCGCCGCCACCGCTGCGGGCCTCATGATGGTCGGCAGCACCGCGTTCGCCGCGACGAGCGACACGACGGGCACCCCGGACCCGACGTTCGGCGACGCCTACGCGACGTTCATCGAGGGCGGCGGCGCCCTGGGCTACGGTGCGGCCTCCCTGGTCGCCGGCGCCTACACGGGCATCGCGACCACCCCGGCGCTGATCCTGCACTCGCTGGAGCACCACCACCACTGAGTGCGGGTCGCGAAGGGCCCCGGAGTTCGCTCCGGGGCCCTTCGGCGTTTCACGAACCGAATCGCCGGTGGCGCCAGGCGTAGTCGCGGATGGCGCGCAGGAAATCCACGCGGCGGAAGGCCGGCCAATACGCTTCGGTGAACCAGAATTCCGAATGTGCGGACTGCCAGAGCAGGAATCCGGAAAGCCGTTGTTCGCCGGAGGTGCGGATGATGAGGTCCGGATCCGGCTGCCCCGACGTGTAGAGGTGTTCGGAGATGTGGTCGACGTCGAGGATTTTCGCGAGCTCGTGAATGGTCGTGCCCTCGTCGGCGTGCTGCAGCAGCAACTTGCGGACTGCATCGGCGATTTCCTGGCGCCCGCCGTAACCGACCGCGACGTTGACCTCCATCCCGGTCCGGCCCTCGGTTCGCGCGGCGGCTTCGCTGAGTCGCTTCGCGACCTCGGCGGGTAGCAGGTCGAGGGCGCCGACGATGCGCAGCTGCCAGGTCTTGCCGGGCGCGGCGAGTTCGTCGGTGACGTCGGTGATGATCTTCAGCAGCGGCGTGAGCTCGTCCGGATCGCGGTTGAGGTTGTCGGTCGAGAGCAGCCACATGGTGACGACCTCGACGTCGGCCTCCTGGCACCAGCTGAGGAAGTCCGCGATCTTCTTCGCCCCGGCGCGGTGGCCGTCCGCTACGTCCGAAAAGCCCGCTTCCCGAGCCCAGCGGCGGTTGCCGTCGAGCATGATGGCGATGTGCCGGGGATGCCGCCCGGCCGCCTGCTGGATGAGGCGCCGGCCGTAGGCGCTGTACACGACGTCGGACAAGAACGAGCGAACACTCACGTCGAGGAAGAGTACGCACCCGGTGTGAGGCGCGTGACTTGACCGCTGCCGGGCAACCTACGTCGCCGTAACCTGGAACGGTGAGCTCGACGACCGAACCCCGGCCCCTGGTGGACCCCCGCCCCCGCCTGCGCGGGCACATCCACTTCTGGACGTTCTTCGGCGCCCTCGCGGCCACGGCGGCGCTGATCAGCATGGCGGCGTCCACAGTGTCCCCGATCGCGACCCTGGCGACGTCGGTGTACGGCCTGACGGTGCTGGGGCTGTTCGGCGTGAGCGCGCTGTACCACCGCCGCCTGTGGAGCCCGCGCGCGTACAAGTGGATGAAGCGCGCCGACCACTCGATGATCTTCCTGTTCATCGCGGGCACGTACACGCCGTTCACATTGCTGGCGATGTCCAAGCCGACGGGGTACGTGATCCTGTCGATCGTGTGGGGCGGCGCCATAGCCGGCGTCGCGCTGAAGATGCTGTGGCCGCACGCGCCGCGGTGGCTCGGGGTACCGATCTACATCGCACTGGGCTGGGTCGCGGTGTTCGTGTTCCCGGAGCTGCTGACGCACGCCGGGGTCGCGGCTTTGGTGCTGCTGTGCGTGGGTGGCCTGTTCTACACGCTGGGTGCGGCTTTCTACGGCTTCAAGTGGCCCAACCACTGGCCGGATACTTTCGGGTACCACGAGTACTTCCACGCTTGCACCGTGCTCGCGGCGATTTCCCACTACATCGCGATCTGGCTGGCCATGTACGTTTAGCTGCGGTTTTACCCTTGTGGATCTTCCTTAGGCCGCCGTCAGGCCGTCTCGGAACAGGGCGTCGACGGCGTTGCGGGTCCGCTCGTGGCTGGTCGGCAGCAGGTGCGTGTAGACGCGCAGCGTGAAGCCCGGGTCGGAGTGGCCGAGGTAGCTGGACAGGGCCTTTATGGACTCGCCCGCGTCGAGCAGCACCGAGGCGTAGAGGTGACGCAGCGCGTGCATCCCGTCCGCCCGGGTCGGCTTCTCGATGCCGGCCTTCTTGAGCGCCGGTAGCCAGACGCTCAGCCGGAAGCCGCCGCGCCGGAACGGCAACCCGTCGTAGTCGACCATCAGCAGCTTCACGGTGACCGGCTTGCCCCCGGGGTGGACCCACGGGAGCGTGATCTCGGTCGCCGGGAACTGCTCGGCGTACTCGTCCAGGGCGGACAGCAGCTCACCACCGATCGGCACCTCACGAGTCTTGCCCCGCTTCGGCGGCGCGAAGCACAGAATGTTGTCGACGATCCGGACCTGACGCTCAATCTGGGCGATGTTCCGGTCCCGGTCGACGTCATCTAGGGAGAACCCGAACACCTCACCCTGCCGCAGCCCGAGCCCGGCGGGAATCCGTACGACAGGCTTGAACCGGACAGACAGCGCGTTCAAGACGGCTTGCGCCCGCTCCGGACGCCAGGGCTGCACTTGCCGCAGATCCGCCCGAGGACGAGTCACGCTCGACGCCTGGGCCGGGTTGCTCACGATGAGCTTGTCCTCCTTCGCGAAGCTGAGAATGGACACGAGGTGGGTGAAGTACAGAACCCGCGAGCGCGTACTCACGCCGCGATCCTGGAGCCAGCGGAGCCACGCTTGGACGTCGCTGGGCTTGATCGCCCCGATCGTCTTCGCCTTGAAGAACGGCTTGTGGTGGTTGGCGAGACGGCTGATCACCCGCTCTCGCGTCGTGTGGTCGAAGGTCTGCGCAGCGACCCACCGATCCGCGACGACGGAGAAGAGCACGCGGCCGGCCTGCGGGTCGACGTACTTGCCCTCCCGCTTGTCCGACTCGACCTCGATGAGGAAATTCTCCGCGCGCTTCTTCTGCTTGTCCGCGAACGACTTCGAACGCTCGTTGTTATCCGGATCGAGGTACCGCACCTTGTACCGCAGCCCGATGCCGTACAGCTCGGACCGCTCCATGACCGGCTTGTCCTTGTCGTTGAAGAGCAGCCGTCCGGTTTCCGGGTGCCGCGCCTGGCGGTACCACCTGTCCTGAATATGTCCCATGTGGACTCTCCTTTCTCGAAACTGGTTACGCGGCTTCGGTAGCCCAGGCCCGCACGGCGGCCGGGTTGTAGCGCAAGTGCCGGCCGATCTTCTTCACCGGCGGACCGTCGCCACGCCATTTCCACTGGTAGAGCGTCTTTACCGGAACCCCGAGGTAGTCCGAGACGTCCTCGACGGACCAGAGGCGTTCGATGCTGTGGACGTTGTTCATTGCTCCCCCTTGTCACGCTGCGAGCTGAGTTGCCGAAGTTTCTGGATCACTCCCCGGTGGCCCAGCGGCCGCGAGTAGTGCCCGGTCGTACTCGGCTCTCCACGTGATCCGCTCCGCGATCGCCCGCATGACCAGGTGCGGCCGGGGCGGGACCTGCGGATCTCCCGGTTCGACCTTCCGCCAGACCAGCCGGGCCGGGTCCGGTTGCGGCTTCTCGATCCCGATCGCCGCCAACGCCTGCGCGACGAACGCCTTCCGGTCGGCTTTGTGGTCGTCGAGGGTCTTGCCCGACCACTTCCGGGAGACCAGCACCCTGCGGCCGGGCAACCCGAGCGTGGTCCGGCGGTGAGCGCGTCCCTTGCAGTGGCCGGGCGTGGTCTTGCTGCCCGCGCCCTTGGGCTGGACCCCGTAGAGCAACCAGACCGCGCAGCGCGGCGAGCACGGCGTGACCGACAGTTCAGCGTGCAGCCGGTCGTGATGGTCACGCAGCCGCGCCGTGTCCGCCTCGACGACCTCACCGGTGGACTTGGTCAGGTACTTCGTGAGGTAGCCGATGTGGCGGCCGGCCTCTTCGGTGCCGCCGAGGATGCCCTTGGAGTGCACCTGTCGCCCGAACGTGACGGCGTGAGCCGGGTCCTCGATCTGGTCCACGGCGTCGTCCCAGGTGGTCAGCGGTTCCCGGGTGTCCGGGTCGAGGAACGCTCGGGCGTCTGGGTCCCAGGCCGGCAGCCGATCGACGTAGATCACCTGGTCGTGGTTGGGCCACCAGACCTGGTGATAGGTCGCTTCGGTGACCTGCCGGATGACGTCGTGCGGGATCGCCCCGCGGATCGCCGCGTGCAGGTGCGGAGCGGTCCGCTTCTGCGGCTCGACGGTGGCGAAGTACTGCGCGTCCCAACCCACGACCCGCCGCAGGTTCTGCCACCACCGGTCCACCAGCGCCGAGAAGTGCACCGCGTCCCGGGCCGCCCGCCGGTAGTCATATCGACTTGGGTCGACCGGTGAGCCGTCGCCACGGACCGGGCCGTAGGTGTCGCAGGTCAGGGTCACGAACATGGACGGCCGGAACTTACCCGCGTACTCCCGCCCGACCGTCGTCTTCGCCACCTTCCGCCGAGGGAGGTCCGGAGCGTCCTGCCGACGCCGGGTCGACCGCTTCACGGTCCGTTTCGTGGGCACGTCGACCGCTGGCAGGCGTCCGCGCATGCCGAGTTGCCGAAGTTCCGCATCCACTCCCGTGATCTCGTCGCGCAGATCCTCGGCTTCCGCCTGGTCGTGCTCGACCACCTCTCGGTACGCGGCTACCAGGTCCGCCCGGTAGGTCAGCAGCTCCTTGTGGTCCTCCGAGGGCGGTTCCGGGGTGAGGTTGGGTTCTTCGGTCAGGTGCCAGCCTTCGCGGCACTGGACTTGTCGCAGCGCCTTCGCCTTCCGCGCACACGGCAGGCACACCGACTCGACGGTAGAGCCGCACGGGACCGGGACGTACCGGAGTTCGCCGGTCGTGGTGTCGCCGACCTCCATCGTGAACGGGCGGACGCAGACGCCGTGCTTCTCCGCCACTGCCCGGATCACGTCGGCAGCCAGCGGGGTCCGCATCCGTTCCGCGCGTGTCTCGGTCATCAGGCCGCCACCTCCTCGGGCATCGACCAGCCGCGCAACAGGTAGACCGGCATGTCCTGCTTCGTTCCGGCTGGGAGGTCGGGGAACGTGCTCGGTTCGAACCGGACCACTCCGTACACCAGGACGGGGATGCCGCAGGGTGTCCGGCCGGTGATCGAGATGTGCACCCACTTGCCCTCACACAGCCGCCACAGCCGCGCCGAGACGTCCTCGAGCGTCTGCGCCCACACCAGCAACGCCCGCGCGACCTCCGGCAGGCCGTCCACGTCCAGCTGGACCGTGATCGGGCTGGACCAGGAATTGACGTCGACCGAGGCGGCCGGCGGAAGCTGGTGGGAGTCGAGGTGATCACGGATGGCGTCGAGGAAGATCATCAGCCGGTTCACGCGGCCACCCCCTCACCGCCGTGTCGCAGATCCGCGACACCGCCGTTGGTCACGTACGCCTCCAGCGCCTTCACGGTGCTGTCGGAAACCCAGCCCGCGCGGATGCGCAGCGGTTCGCGGATGCCTTCGCCCCACACGTAGCCCACGCCAGCCTCCGTGTCACCAATCCGGTTCGCCCAGGCCCCGCGCTCGTATGCGCCGTCACCGAGGACCATCCCGACGTGCGTCTTGGACGTGACCCGCAGGCACACCCGCCGGGTGAACAGCTCCCGGACCGGGACGGTGTCCTTGGTCGGTTCCTGGACGTAGCCACGGACCGAGATCCCCAACGCCCGGCCCTGCGTCGTCAGCAGGGCGACGCGTTCCACAATGGCCTCACGGGTCTTGCGGTCGGTGTACTTGGTCAGCGCGCCGATCTCGTCGAACTCCAGCAGCTCCAACGGATACTCCCTTGACACCGGGATCGTGCGCAGCCGACCAGCGAAGGTCCGCTTGCGGGATTCCATCTCGTCCACCAGGCCGTCGAGGACTTCGACCGCGTCCTTGCCGCCGACCGCGTATCGGGAGAAGATCCCGCGCCCGTAGGCCAGTTCCATGCCCTTCGGGTCGATGCCGGACATGCGCACCACCCGGGCCCGGATCGCCGGAGCAGCGGCCACCAGCGGGCACCACATCACCGAGTTCTTGCCCGCACCCGACGCACCGGCCGTCAGGCAATGCGCACCCGAGCCCACCAGCGGAACGCGCCAGTCACGCCCATACTCCGTCCGCCCCGCCCAAACGTTGCGCAGGTCCACGCTGGTCCGGTCGACGCCGTCGGGGACCTGGGGGCCGGCCACTCCGCCGCTGAGCAGGTCACGGCGCTGGAAGTCGATCGACACCACGTTCGGGGCCAGCTCGCGGACCTGGCAGCGAGCGACCTTCCGCGCGACAGCCAGCGCCCGGGCCGCCTCGTCGAAGTCCTCCGGTTTCTGCCCCGGCACCAGCTCCACCCGCACCTCATCCCACGAGGCACCAGAGCGGACGCCGAGCACCTTCGGCATCCGTGTGCCGGACCGGGTCGACGTCGAGCGGGAAAGAGCACGACGACGGCCGACGAGGTTCACGTTCACCACCACGGGCAACGCCTCGTCCCGCACCGACAGACCGCAGGCGTGCAGCCACTCCGGCAGCTTCCGCCCGTAGACCGCCCACCGTGCCCACCACGAGCGCAGGAACCACCAGCACCACTGGTCGAACGAAACGGCGTCGATCGCCCACCACGCCGCCAAGGTGACCGCGACGCTGCCCAGAATCAGCGCCAGGGAGAGCCAGCCCAGCAGTTCGCACCAGGCGTAGACCGCGACGACGGCGAGGCTGGTCCGCCACCGCGTGACGACCTGCGCAAGCATCCAGACGACGGCCTTGCACAGCCACCACAGGGCCACGAACACCACGGCCGCCGCAGCCAGAGCTTCCAGGATCGAAGCCAGGGCACGGCCGACCTTGTGCAGCACCCACACACCGAGCCCCAACCCAGCCAGAGCCACCACCGCGAAGCCGGGAGACATCACCGACCACCCCGCTTCACCCGCAGGTCCAACGGCAGCATCCCCAAGCACGGGGCGCACTTGGTCTCACCGGGCAGCAGTTTGGCGAATCGTTTGCAGGAGGCGCAGCGCGTTCGGGTGACCCCCGTTGACGCTCGCCCGTTGTAATCGTTTAGCGTTGCCATTGTTCACTTCCGCTGGTTGTGGACAGCGCAGGAGCGGCAAGGTTGGTAGCCAGGCACCGCTTCTGCGCCTTAACGGATCACACGCACCCACATCAGGACGTGCTTCATCGCCGCACGTCATAGCGTGCGTTTTGGGTAATACTGTTGACTTTCGGTCGTCTACATGCGACTAATCCGCGGACTTCCCTTCCCCCTGAAGGTTCGCCGAGATCTCACCTGCCTGCCGTTCCTCGTATCCGGCCCAGTACAACGCCTCGTGGTGATGACCCCGGTCGACGTCCGCGACGGCCTTGTACAACCGCGCGTTGCCGAGCCGGAACGCCAGCCACACCGACGGGTTCGCATCGTTCGGCGGGCGACGGTCCATCACGATCTCGTGGGCGTCCCGCAGCGTTTTCGGCTCAGCTTTGCGCACGGTCACGCCTCTCCGCGCGGGCTTCCAGCAGCGCCGCCAGGTCCTCGGCGTGGTCGCGGAGCTGGCGAAGAAACACCGCGCATCCCGTCCACGCGGCCTGGTCCTCCGGTGGAACCAGCGTCACCACGCACAGCCCACCGGCCAGCACCAGAACCGGCGGATGTGACGCGCCCGTTCCGGTCTCCTCCACCGTCACCTCGGTACCCGCGCCCACCGTCCAGCGCAGCCCCAGCCCGTCCCACGTTGCCGTCATGCGATTCCCATTCCCGGGCCAAGTCGGCGAACCCCTCGGCCGCCGACTCCAACGCCGCCACACACCACCACGGCAACCCGCGCACCTGCGCCAGCTCATGCCACGCCAGCGACACCCGCCGAGCAGCATTCGCCGTGTTCGTCGCACTCACCGGCGACAGCACCGCACGGCCGTGCTCCCACGCGGCCATGTAGTCCCGATACGCCCGCTCCCACGCCTCGACCCGCTCGCGGAAGCCCATCCCTGTCACGCGGCCTTCGCCGTCTCACTGGCCCCACCGGACCGAGACGGCTTCGCGTTGCTGATGGCCTGCTTGAATCCGATCGCGCGGAAGACGTAGGACTGGTACTTGAACTCGCCCTGCCCAGCGACGCGCGGTTCGGCGGTCAGGCCGTCCAGCTCGATCGGCCGCATCCCCGGCAGCGCCTCCAAGGTGGTCGGCACCGGCTGAACGTCGGCGAGAAGCGTGATCTCGAACGAAGCGCGCTTCGCCCGCGTCTCCGCCGGGTCGGTGACCATCACCTTCCACTGCCGCTTACCCGTCACCTCGTCAACCCGCTGCCGCACCGGACGATTGGCAGCCCGGTCCTCACGCGACTGATACTCGTTGTCCGGCGACACCTCACCCACCATCACCAAGCCCTGCGGAAACGCGTCGTCGAAGTCGATCCCGAACCGGTGTCCCTTGTCGATAGCCATGCTGAATCCCTTGTGTCGCCTGTTAGTCGTTAGCTTCTAGCGGTTCTCCGCCTCGTGCCGCTGCGGCGTCCAGTACTGCGCTCACCTCGTCCAGTTCCCTCCGCAGTACGGCGATGGCGTCCGAGTCCACGAGCAGGACCACCGGGAACGCCTTGCCGAACCGGACTTCCGCGCGATTTGCGTACGTCAGCGCCCTAACACGAATCGGCAGATCAGCCGTGACGTGGATCTGAACCGTGTCGCGCATGCCACGCCGCGCCTACGCCGCACATCGGCGAGAGACCGCCCGCTTGTCCCAGCCAGCCGGCCGAACGGCAGTTTCAATGATCACGCCTACCTCCTCGGTGTCCCGGCACCGGGCCTGCCCCGGCAACCTGACACCCAATCTCCGCCAAAACGCGGGACGTGATCACCACGTGGCGGGACATCCCGGGACGTCCCTGGTACCGTCGAAGACGTCCCTACACGTCCCAAGGGGTGACGATGCCGAACGAACGCCTGCGTGACGCGCTACTGCGCAACGGCCTGACCTTGGAGCAGGTAGCCAAGGCCGTCGGCGTCGATCAGAAGACCGTCGAGCGCTGGATCACCAAAAACCGGACGCCCTACCCCAAGCACCGGCACAAGATCGCCGCCATGGCGCGCGAGTCAGAGACCTACCTGTGGCCGGACTCGGTCGCCCCGGAGCGCAAAGCCGAAACGGCCGCCGCCGAGCTGGTGCAGGTCTTCCCGCACCGCAACGCCGTCCCCGTCGAGCTGTGGGACCGGCTGATCAAGGAAGCATCGGAGACCGTCGAGATCCTCGTCCACGCGGCGCTGTTTCTGGTGGAACGCCCGCGGTTCATCAAGGACCTGACGGCCAAGGCAGCGGCCGGCGCTCGAATCCGGCTCATATTCGGAGACCCGGAAGGCGACAGCGTCGCTCTACGCGGAGAGGAAGAGCAGCTCGGCGACGGCACGCTCGCGGCGCGCATCCGCAACGCGCTGGCGTCCTACCGTCCGCTGACTGGGGTCGACGGGGTAGAGATGCGGTTCCACAACACGACGCTCTACAACTCGATCTTCCGCTTCGACGACGAGATGATCATCAACACGCACGTGTACGGGTTCCAGGGAGCTCACGCCCCGTCCCTCCACCTGCGACGACTGTCCGCCGGGGACCTCTTCGAGACGTACTCGGAGAGCTTCGAATCAGTCTGGAACCTCGCCAAGCCAGCCACCTTCTAGGAGGCACCATGACCCGAGTCGACTACTACAACGACCCCAACGCCCCGAAGGCCAACAGCATCGCAGTAGCGGTCTCGGCGTTCATCCAGGACGACGAAGGCCGGATCCTGATGATCAGGCGCACCGACAACGACCTGTACTCCATCCCGGGCGGACAACTGGAACTCGGCGAGACGCTGGCCGAAGCAGCGATCCGGGAGGTTCGCGAGGAGACTGGCATCGAGAGTGAGGTCACTGAGGTAATTGGCCTGTACTCAGACCCGAAGCACGTCATTGCCTACGACGACGGCGAGGTTAGGCAAGAGTTTTCAATCTGCTTTCGCGCCAAAGCAATTTCCGGAGAGCTACACACCAGCAACGAAAGCAAGGAAGTACTCTGGGCTACCACCGAGGGCTTAAACAATCTCAAAATCCATAAGGCAATTAAACTGCGGATCAATCACGCACTATCCAGTGTCGGCAACACTTATTTCAGCTAGACGGAAAAAGATCAGTGACAGCGACCGAGTTTTCATCTCTAGTTACTTCTATATCATCGGCCGCAACTATCTTCACCACCGCCCACAGAAGCCAGAGAAGTCTCATCGCAGAGTGCCCCAGCAGGACGAGCCCTGCCTCCATCAACCACGGGGCAACCAAGTGCCCAGAGGTCAGCTGAGTAACACATGCCAACAAGCTAAGGAAGGTTGCCGCAAAAGGCTCAGCTACAACAGTGAGCCAGAGCCGTTGCAGTGGCTCACCCGCGCGAGTCCGAAATTGACGAATTCTTTGCGCCGGAGAACCCACAGCGAACACAAGCACAACACCCGCAAACCCTGCAATGATTGCAGACGCGGATGCAAGACCAAGGTAGATTGTTATTGGATTACTCGAATTCGGGTCCACGAATGACTTGTAAGGGTTTAGCCATTTTAACCTAATGCTAGATACAGCGTGCGTAGCAACTAAACCAAGCAAGATTGATAGACCAATTTGCGGGCGATCCCGAAAAAAGCCAACGACACGTCGCGACTTCTGGATAGTTGATCTCCGAACAGTCACTCCACGCTCCGGCACGTGCACCCTCCAAGTCGCCCCAGGCCGCGGCAGGACACACCCGCCTACGAGAACTCCCGGCGGAAGCTCTCGATCGCCTCATCTATACCAGTGAGGACCGACATTTCCGAGGGAGGTAAGTCTGCTGGGATGTCGAAGTTCTGCACAGACGTGAACACTTCTTCGATGAGGTCGTACCTCTCCCGCGTGAAGCCGTCTCCGTCCGGCAACTCTAGCGTCACTTTCGCCTGCTTCACCCAGTCAGAGCGAACCCAACGGGCAGCCCCGAGCATCTCCGATTTCGTCTCCGGCGTGCCATGGCGATTCCCCAACGACCAGCCCAATTCGATCATGGTATCCGTCGAAACTTGCCTCGCAACGCGCGCAGCCTCCCCAATGACACCACCACCACTCTCGGGAATCTCCGCGTCAGCTTGTACCTTCACCCGGAAAGCCATTGCCCCTGAAGCTTGCTGAAGTCTTTCAGCCACACGCCGGTTAATGACCGGGATCAATGCATAGCCGTCAATTCCCGACTGCCGGCCCGAAACCCCACTTACCCACGTCTCCAAGGCCGAAACCCGAGGCGAAGAGAACGACATGGAAAGAACAGCAATCTGATTACTCACACCGAAGGGGACCATAAAGGTAGGCTCAATGAGATCTGCGTTCACATCGACCGTCTTGAGGGAGTCAACCTGACCGGTGTCGTCATTGATTGCGTCAGGCCATTCGGATCTGTTCCTTACACCGCCGACATAGAAGTACTTCTTTGCCGGCGACTTACTCTCTCTGCACTCACCGTACAGCTTGCGGCCGCGCGTAGAAATCTTCCTATCCTCATACTGAAGGTTCCCAACCCGAGCACCTAACGCGGCCCAGAAATCACCCTTCACGTCAACCAACGTCTCAACGCCGCGATCTTTCTTGATGCAACGAAGTTCGTAGAACCTCACCGTCTTTCGCATCGACCCTCCCGTACACGTTGCCGAACTTGGCTCTATGGGATCAAGGGCGCGCCGCCGCTGGCGGCGCGCCTGTCGCCTACGTAGCCCCTCGCCTGGGCGGCCGCATCCGCTTCCGACACGGCGGGCTGCCGCTCCGCTTCGCCTGCCGGCCGGGCGGTGCGGCCGCCAGCGGGTCACCTGGCGCAGCGCCGCGCGGCGGCGGCACACGAGTCCCCTGAGCCATCCGGCCTCCTCGACGAGCTACGAGCGGTGGTTACATTCGGGTCGCTTGAGAGTCGATCTCTGTTACGGACCGTCGTAAGAGACCTCCATCCCGACGCCTGATCGTGACAACGGCCGGTAGCACCGCGTCAAGACGATGAAGCGTGTCTTGACCCGGCACCACCGGCCGCGTGGAGGCTTCGTATCGGGATGCAGGGCAGGGTGTGGCGGGGTCCGCCAGGCCGTCTCCAGGCCGTCAGAGGTCAGGAAGAGGCAAGCACCCGCGAGAACTGATGACAGACAAAACCGCAGCTCAGCGTACCTAGAAGTCACCCAAGCGCAGGTCGAGAAGAACCCCAGAGCAGATCATCGCGATCTGGCTGGCCATGTACGCCTAGGCCGCCGCTGGGGACCTCCCCCTGGAAGTCCCCAGCTCGCACCACTCAGCCGAACATCCCCGGCTGGTACTCGCCCGCCGGGTTGCGGACGATCACGTTCAGCCGGTTCCACGTGTTGATCTCCGCCACCAGGCAGACCAGCGCGCCGATCTGCTCGTCGTCGTAGTGCTTGCGGACCTCGGACCACGTCTCGTCGGTCACGCCGGTGTGGTTGTCCGCCAGGCGGGTTCCCTCCTCCGCCAGGGCGAGGGCCGCGCGCTCCGCCTCCGTGAACACCACCGCTTCGCGCCACGCCGCCACCATTGCCAGGCGGACCGCCGTCTCGCCCGCCGCCGCCGCGTCCTTCGTGTGCATGTCCAGGCACATTCCGCAGCCGTTGATCTGGCTCGCGCGGATCTTCACCAGCTCCTGCGTCGCCTTCGGGAGGGACGACTCCTCGATCGGGCGGGACGCCGCGATCAGGCGCTTGAAGAACTTGGTGGTGACCTCGTTCTCGAACATGTTGAACCGTGCTTCCATGACCGTTCCCTTCGTCGGTTTCACCCCCTTGACGACCCGCGCGCTCGCGGTGTGACAGCACCGGACGTGGCGCCGGTCACATGTACACCTTCGCGCCATCACCCGCGCGGCCGATCACGGCGTACACACCCCGCTCGACCTGCGGGGACCTGCCTCGCCTTGCCAGCGGGCGACGGGCCAAACCACCACTTTCCGGGGTCACCCACGGGAGCACCACGACGGTTGCCGTGATCACCAGCGCGGCCGACGGTGGGGCTCAACCGAAGATCCGACGCGCGAAAGGAGCAGCACCGCGATGGCCAAGACCATGCAGCCCCAGGAGCTCATCGACAGTGCCGTGGTCGACCCGGCCGGGAACAAGCTCGGGAAGGTCGGCAACGTCTACCTCGCCGACGCCACGCACCAGCCCGAGTGGATCACCGTCAAGACCGGCCTGTTCGGCACCAAGGAGAGCTTCGTCCCGCTCTCGGGCGCGCACACCGACAAGGACGGCGTGCACGTCCAGGTCGACAAGGACGCCGTCTCCGACGCGCCGCGCATCGACGCCGACGGGCACCTTTCGCCCGAGGAAAGCACGCAGCTCTACCAGCACTACGGCCTGCCCGTGCCGCGGACCTCGGCGGACGGCCGGATGGGCGACCGGACGCAGGGCCGCGACCCGGCCATGGGCGGCACCGGCAAAGGCAAGGCCGGAATGGCCGACGCGGGCCAGGGCATGGCCGGCCGTGGTAAGGCGGCCGCGGGGCGTGGCCGGTCCGAAATGGACGACGACCGCACGATGACCCGCTCCGAGGAACGGCTGAACGTCGGCACCGAGCAGGTCGAGACCGGGCACGTGCGGCTGCGCAAGTACGTCGTCACCGAAGAGCAGCAGGTCACCGTCCCCGTGCGGCACGAAGAGGTGCGCATCGAGCGTGAGCCGATCAAGGACGGCCAGCGCGGCGCCGAGATCGGCGAGGCCGAGCAGGACGTCGTCCTCCACGCCGAGAAGCCTGTGGTGCGCAAGGAAACTGTGCCGGTCGAGCGGGCGCGCCTGCGGACCGAGACGGTCACCGACGAGCAGACCGTCTCGGGCAAGGTCCGCAAGGAGCAGTTCGACGTGACCGACGACGACGGCAAGCACCGCAAGTAGGACCTCGGTGGGTGGCCGGCCCCCGACGCCGGCCACCCACCGGTCAGGACCGCAGCATCGGCGCCGCGAGGAACTGCTCCGGGATCGCGAACGCGTCCACCAACGCCCGCGCGTGGGGGCGCAACTGGGCGCACAGGCCGTTCACCGCCGCGGTGACGGCCTTTCCGCGCGACGCCGTCAGGCGGCCGTGGCCCAGGAACCACGCCAGGTCCTCTTCGATCGCCGACAGCGCGTAGAGATCGCAGACGCGGTCGAGCAGCGTGCGGGCGTCCGGGTCTTCGCACCGCTCGATGGCCGCCGCGAACGCCTCCAGCACCAGCCGCTCCACGTGGACGCGGCCCGCGCGCAGCACGTGGTCCTGGGCCGAGTTGAACACCCCGAACGGGTCCGAAGCCGCCTTGCGCAGGCGCTTCGCCACTCCCTCGACGACGTGCTCCTCGCGGTCTTCGAACAGCTTCAGCTGCCACTCGCGGCGGAAGAAGACGTCCGCGTCGGATCCCTCGGTGAGCGACTCGAGCGCCTTCCGCACCGAGGTCCGCTCCAGGATCGCGCTCATCACCTGGTCGGTGAAGAACCGGGCCGTGGCCAGCGGCGACAGGTCCTCGAACTCCTGCTTGTAGTTGGTCAGCAGGCCCTTCGCGACCAGCTGCAGCAGCACCGTGTTGTCGCCCTCGAACGTCGTGAAGACGTCGGTGTCGGCCTTCAGGCCCGGCAGGATGTTCTCCGCGAGGTACCCCGAGCCGCCGCACGCCTCGCGCGCCGCCTGGATCGTCGCCGTCGCGTGCCAGGTGTTCAGCGCCTTCATCCCGGCCGCGCGCGACTCCAGCTCGCGCTGCTCCTCCTCGGGCGCCGACGAGTCGATGTCGTGCAGCTTGGAGACCAGCTCTTCCTGCGCGAAGGACAGTGCGTACGTCTTCGCCAGCGCCGGCAGCAGCTTCCGCTGGTGCCCGAGGTAGTCGAGGATGACGACCTCGTCGCCGTCCGGCGTCATGAACTGGCGGCGCTGCTCGCCGTAGCGGATCGCCAGGGCCAGCGCGCGTTTCGTCGCGCTGCCCGCGCTGCCGCCGACGCTCACCCGGCCGCGGATCAGGGTGCCCAGCATCGTGAAGAACCGGCGGCTGTCGCTCTCGATCGGGCTCGAATACGTCCCGTCCTCGGCGACGTCGCCGAAGCGGTTCAGCAGGGCCTCGCGCGGGATCCGGACGTGGTCGAAGCTCAAGCGTCCGTTGTCGACGCCGTTCAAGCCCGCCTTCGGTCCGCAGTCCTCGATGGACACTCCCGGCATCGGCGCGCCGGCGTCGTCCCGGATCGGCACCAGGAACGCGTGCACGCCACGGGATTCACCGCCGGTGACGAGCTGGGCGAACACCACCGCCATCCGGCCGTCGCGGGCAGCGTTGCCGATGTACTCCTTCTGCGCCATGGCGTCCGGGGTGTGGACGACGAAACCTCCGTCCACAAAGGTCGCGGTGGTGCGCAGGTGCTGGACGTCGGAGCCGTGACCGTGCTCGGTCATCGCGAAGCAGCCGAGGAGGCTCAGGTCCATGATCGCGCGCAGGTGCGCCGCGTGGTGCCGCTCGGTGCCGAGCAGCTGGACGGCGCCGCCGAACAGTCCCCATTGGACGCCGGCCTTCACCATCAGCGACAGGTCGCCGTAGCCGAGCAGCTCGAACGACGTCACCGAGGCGCCGACGTCGCCACCGCCGCCGTACGCCGGGTCGAAGCCCAGGGCGGGCCGGTCGGTTGCGGCGAGGGCGCGCAGCTGGTCGAGCACCTGGGCGCGGTGGTCCTCCACGCCGAGGTCCACCGGGTCCCGGAACTCGGCGTCGCTCATCTCCGCGCGCACCCCGCGGCGCAGCTCGGCCCAGCGGCCGTCGAGGACGGTGGTCAGCGCGTCCGGATCCACCTTCGACGGCACTTCGGGGATGTCCACGGCTACCTCCGGAAAGGACTTGCTACTCGTTGGTAGTAAGCCTGCCGCAGCCGCGTCGATCCCGCAGGTTCAGTTCGCACTTGCGTGGCGCACGGAACACCTGCCATCCTCGGCTCATGTCGATTCGAAAGGGCGTGCGCGCCCTCGCGCGTTGAGCGCCTCGCGGCGGCCCGGCCGCCGCTTCCCCGATCCCGGACTCTGGTCACGGGCCCTCGAAATCCGGAATTCCTGGCTGAGCCACGCGCTGAGCACCGAGCCGGCCGATCGTCCCGCCGCGGAAGCGGCCATCACCCGCCTTTACGCACTGGCCGGCGCGTCGCCGCCGACGTTTTCGTGGAAGGCTTCGCCGGCCGCCGCGATCGCGGTGATGCCGCCTGCGCAAGCGCTTTCCCTGGGTTGTGATCCGCCGGTCGAAGCGCGCCTCGCGACCCGGGTGACGTCCCTGCGCGAGCGGCTCGACCGGCGGACCGGCGCCTGGAGCGACCGGTACCGGCCGCCGCCGGATCCGACGGCGGTTTCCGTGCGGGCATTGCTGAACGACAGCCTGGGACCCGCGCTGCGGCGGTCGATCCGGGACTGCGTCGCCGGGGTCGTGCGCGGTGAGCTCAAGACGGGAGCCGGGCTGCACTGGCGCGGTCAGCACGAAGCCCACTGGGTCGCGCTGTACGACCTCCACCGCCGGCTGGACGGCGCGCGGTTCGACCCGGACGACGTTCTCGAACTGGATCTGTGGGCCACGCTCGCGCGGTCGTGCGGCTGGTGGTGGCCGCGGGAGGGCGTCTGCGTCGTCGCCGAACGGCCGCTGGTCATGCGCACCGAACGCGTCGACGACCCGCACGGCCCGGCCCGGCTGCACCACGCGACCGGCCCCGCGGTGGCGTTCCCCGACGGCTGGACCGTGCACGCGTGGCACGGGACGCGGGTGCCGTCCTGGGTGATCGACGCGCCGGCGGCCGACCGGATCCTGGTGGAGCGCAACGTCGAGGTGCGCCGGTGCGCGATCGAACGCGTCGGCTGGCCGGCGTTCGTCGAAGGGGCGGGGCTGAAGCTCCTCGACCGCGTCGGCGATCCCGGCAACCCCGGGTGCGAACTGCGGCTTTACGACGGCTCGACGACCCGCTTGTTGCTGGTGGTCAACGGCTCCGTCGAGCGCGACGGCACGCGCCGGCACTACGGGCTGCGCGTCCCCACCGAAATAGACCGTCCTCTGGACGCCGCCGGCTGGACGTACGGGCTCACCGGAGCCCAGTACGCGCAGCTGCGGCGCCGGACCTGAACTCCTCGAGGTGATCCCATGTTTCTCGCAGAACTGCTCGACCGGACCGGGCTGGACGTCCTCGCCCACCTGGACCGGCAGGTCGACGTCCCCGTGATCGACGGCCTCCAGGCTCAAGGTGACCTGATCGTGGTGCCGTCGGCGATGGCCGGCACGGTGCGCTCCCTCGGCGGCTGGCACGCGCTGCCGGCGGAGGGTGCCGAACTCGTGCGCGGCGGCGACGGCACCAACCCGCACACGCTGGTCGGCTCGTGTGAGCTGACGACGCAGGTCGCGGACCCCGAGGGGCTCGCGGTCGCGGCGATCGACAACGCGGCGCCGGTGTACCTGGTGCACCCCGAGCACGGGGCGACGGGCATCGCGCCGGGCCGCTGGATCGTGCGGCGGCAGCGGGAGGCCAGTGGCTTCCGGCGGGCCGGGGCGAGCCTTTACCAGGGTGGGCCGGTGCTGATCGCCGACTGAGGGGCGTGGGGTGCCGCCGAGGGGGCGGCACCCCACGGCCGAAGCCGCGGTTGGCCAGCGGATCGGTCGTGAGTGGGAAAACAGTGTTCCAACCCTGTTCCCCACTCACGACCCTGCCGCGTTCAGGCCAGGTCGGGGCCCTTCGCGCGCAGGTCGTCGACCTTCGTCATCGCTTCCCGCAGCTCGCCCAGCCAGCTGTCCGCGTGCTCGCCCACCAGCCGCACCGCCCAGGCCAGCGCGTCCGAACGGGACCGCGCCACTCCCGCGTCCACCAGTGTGTCCAGCACCAGCCGCTCCGGCTGGCGCAGCCGGGTCATCACCGGGGCCGAATGCGTCGTGAACAGCGCCGTCGTCCCGCCCAGGCGCGCGCCCCACGACACCTTGCGCTGGTAGCGGTGCTCCGCCTGGCGCGCGATCTCGATGCGCTCGTCGCGCGTCTCCTCGCGGTAGCGGCTGATCCGGCCCTCCTCCGCCGCCGCGCGGGCCGCGTCGTCCGCGTACTCCTCCGTCAACGCGGGCAGCTCGCCCACCACGATGATCTCTTCGCGGTCGGCCGTCACCTCCGGCGCGCCGGTGAACCACCCGTCGGGCAGCCGCCCGCCGAACCAGGCCGCCGCGTCGTCCGCCGGGGGCACTTCGGCCTGCTGCCAGCCGCGGCCGCCCTTCCAGCCTCGTCCCATGACTCCACCTCCGCGATTACATGATTACAACGCTGCTGACGCTACGCCGAATCGTCGCGGAAGAGCACCGCGTTCACCCAGGGCGATCAGAGCTGGGCGGCCAGCTCCTCGGCCGTCGTCACCGGCCGGTCGCAGACGTACCCGCGGCAGACGTAAGCCGCGGGCGACCCGTCCACCAGCGGGCGCTCCGCCAGCAGCGGGACGCCCGGCGCGTCCGGCTCGCCGGCCAGCACGATGCCGCCGCCGTGCACGCCCCGCGCCGCCGCCAGGCGCAACGCCGGGTCCGCGCCCACCACCGCGACCTGCACCGGGCCGGCCTGCAGCGCTTCCGCCACCGACAGCCAGTGCCCGGCGAACCGCGGCACCCGCCCGGCCAGCACGCCGACGCGCCGCAGCGCCTGCTCGGCGGCCTCGCGGTACCGCGCCGAGTCGGCGTGCCCGGTCAGCGCCGACGCCGTCAGCAGCGCCCCGGCCAGCGCCGACGCCCCGGCCGGGCTCGCGTTGTCGCCCGGGTCGGCCGGACGCTGGACCAGCGTCTCGGCGTCGTCGGCGGTGTCGAAGTACGCGCCCGGGACGTCCGGGGACGCGAAGTGGGTCAACGCCAGGTCGAGCAGCCGGGTCGCCTCGGTGAGCCACTCCGGCGAGCCGGTCGCCTGGTGCAGGGCCAGGAACCCGTCGGCGACGCAGGCGTAGTCCTCCAGCACCCCGGCGGACTCCCCGACGACGCCGTCGCGCGAACTGCGCCGCAACCGGCCGTCGACGAGGTGCACCCGTAGCAGCAGCTCCGCCGCGGAGACCGCCCCTTCGATCCACTGTGGACGATCCAGCGCGACCCCGGCCTCGGCCAGCGCCGTGATCGCCAAACCGTTCCAGGACGCGATCACCTTGTCGTCCCGGCCGGGCTGCGGCCGCTTCGCGCGTGCCTCCAGCAACTTGACCCGAAGGGGTTCCGGCAGGTCCCCGAACAGGCGCAGCGTCGACGCGCCCTCCTCGAACGTCCCCTCCTCGGTGACCCCGAACAGCTCAGCCGCGGAATCGTCACCGACGACCTCACGCAGCTGCGAAGGCGTCCACACGTACGTCAGACCTTCGACGCCGTCGGTGTCCGCGTCCAGTGAAGACGCGAAGCCACCCTCGGCCGTCCGCAGATACCCGAACAGGAACTCCGCGGTCCCGGACGCGACGCGCAACGCCGTCGCCGAGCCGGTGCGCCGCCGGAGGTGGGCGTAGAACCGCAGGAGCAACGCGTTGTCGTACAGCATCTTCTCGAAATGGGGCACGATCCACGAAGGGTCCACGGAGTACCGCGCGAAGCCACCGGCGAGCTGGTCGTAGAGACCGCCCCGGGCCATCGCCTCGGCGGTCGACTCCACCAGGGAGAGCGCGTCGGCCGAGCCGGTCCGCTCGTGGTGGCGCAGCAGGAACTCCAGCACCATCGACGGCGGGAACTTCGGCGCGCCGCCGAACCCGCCGTTGACCGGATCCGCCTCCTGCTTCAGCTTCGCGACCGCACCGGCGAGCACGGCTTCGTCCACAACGGACTCCTGCAGCGGGCCGGTCTGCTCGGCGATGTGCGCGACGATCTGCTTCGCGCCGTCGAGCAGCTCGTCCGGCCGCTCCCGCCACGCCCCGGCGACCGCCGACAGCAGCTGCCGGAACGACGGCATCCCCGGCCGCGGCGACGGCGGGTAGTAGGTGCCGCAGTGGAACGGCTCGCCGTCCGGGGTCAGGAAGCACGTCATCGGCCAGCCGCCCTGCCCGGTCATCGCCTGCGTGGCGGCCATGTACACGGCGTCGATGTCCGGCCGCTCCTCGCGGTCGACCTTGATGTTGACGAAGTGCTCGTTCATCACCGCCGCGGTCTCGGCGTCTTCGAACGACTCGTGCGCCATGACGTGGCACCAGTGGCACGCCGCGTAGCCCACCGAGAGCAGGATGGGCACGTTCCGCCGCCGCGCCTCGGCGAGCGCGCCGGCCCCCCACTGCCACCACTCGACCGGGTTGTCCGCGTGCTGGAGCAGGTACGGGCTGGTCGCATCGGCGAGACGGTTCATGCCTCCCAGCGTAGGTCCGGGTTCACGTCTGGCGCTGGGTGGCGTCCATCGCGACGCCTACGACGTTGCCGGTGCCGGACGTCCGGCGGTAGTTCACCGCGACCCGCACCTCGCCGGCGTAGGGCCGCCCGGGCAGGGCGTACGGGCCCCGCCGGTTGCGGCCGAGGCCGGGCCCCAGCGACCACGACTCGGCGACGCTCGCCTGCCCGGCGGCGTCGGTGATGACGACCTGGCCCTCGCCGTTGGTCGCGCCTTCGCACCCTTCGACGGTGAACAGCTGGATGAACGGGTGCGTCTTCTGGAAGTTGGCCTCCCACACCGTTTCGAACGAGGCGCTGGTGATCTTCGGCCAGTCGCCGAACCGCACCTTCTCGAACGACACCGGGATCCACGGCCGCGCCAGGCCGCTGCCGGACACGGCGTCGTCGGAGGCGACGATGTCGCTGCCGCCGTCGGTCAGCGCCCAGAACTGCCGCCCGCTGTCGGTCGTGTACGTGTACATCACGTCCGAGCCGCCGTCGCGGCGGATCCGGATGATCTGCTTGCCGTCGGTGCCCGGCCCGAAGTAGAGGATCAGGTGCCCGTCCTGGTCGACCATCCGGATCACGCCGTTGTCCTGCACGGTGAACGTGCCGCCGGAGATGGTCGCGTTGCCGATGCCGACGCGCTTGCGCAGCTCGTCGACCTCCCGGCGCAGCGCCACGACCTGGTCGATCAGGTTCGACGGCTGGTTGATCTGTGCCATCAGGCCGCGTCCTCCAACAGGGGGTTCATGGTCAGCGCCACGCCCTCGCGCCCGTCGTCGCCGACGGTGACGTCGAGCGCGACGATCCGCATCAGCGTGTCGAGCCCGCCGGCGTGGAAGTCGTCCTTGATGACCACCCGCGCGTCGTCGCCCAGCCCGATCTCGGCGACGGTCGGCGGGAGTCCACCGTGGACGGTCAGCGTCGGCAGCACGACGGGCAGCCTGCTCACCGCCTGGTCCGACCGCGCGTGCGAGGCCAGCTGGTCCGGGTCGGTGACCGAGCTGTAGCCGTACTCGGTCTCCAGCAGCGGCCAGCCGTCCGGGTACCGGACGCGGTCCTCGGCGACGGCGACGAGCATGCCGGTCTCGATCCCGTCGCCGGAGGCGAACGTCCGGGTGGCCATCCGGGTGCCGTCCGACGGCCAGCCGTACCCGAGCAGGTTCCCGCCGTACTCCCAGACGTGCGCGGAGCCCTGCTGCCCGAGCCTCGGGGTGCCGAGCCGCATGAGCCGGGTCGGGCGGCCGTCGCGGTCGGGCGGGCCGACGTCGAACATCACGTCGGGGCCGTCGTAGAGCTGGGAAAGCTTGCGCAGCGCGTCGCCGACGCTGGCGTTCTGGTAGCCGAAGTACGTCCGGTCGAGCCGGATCCCGGAGAGGTCGCGGTCGGGGAAGGTGACGCCGATGTTCCCGCCGGGGTGCGACTGCGCCAGCTCGACCAGGTTGCGCGCGATCGTGTTCTGGTCGGTGTTCTTCCACTCGACCTTCTGCTTCGCGACGAAGTGCGGGTCTTCGAACGCGGCCGCCGGGAGCACCGGCAGCACCTTGCGGTGCTCGAAGTACGACCAGAAGTCCGCGCACCCCAGCGAGATCTGCTGGGACTCGGAGTCGAACTTCCGCGTCCACACCAGCCCGCCCCACACCGGGCGGCTGTCGCGCAGCACGTAGACGACCCGGCGGCCCGGCGTGCTCAAGTCGTACGGGTCGATCGCGCGGATCCGCGCGTCGCCCAGGCTCAGCGTCGCGGACAGCGTGCCGGACGCGCCTAGCTTCTTCGAGTACTTGACGCCGGTGAGCGGCACCTCGGCCAGGGTCCGGTTCGTCACCAGGTCCGAGATCAGGTAGGTGTGGACCGGGGCCTGCGCCATCTCAGGCCCGCAGCCAGGTCAGCGAGACGTGGTTGATGTTGGCCCACTCACCGCTGTGCACCCGCCCGGCGTTGTCGGTCCAGAAGATCACGCTCACCGTGGTCCCGGCCGCGAAGAAGTTCGTCGTGGCGCAGCTCATCGTGGCGGGCGAGGTGGCGTACCAGCGCGACATCGTGTTCGTGTAACGGATCGCGGTGTTCGCGCCGTCGCTGATCGCCATGTAGGTGTGGTACTCGCCGCTGCCCATCGGGGCGATCATCCGGAAGGCGGCGTCGATGCTCCAGATGCCGGCCCGGTTGAGCGTGAAGGTGTCGTTGTTCGCCGAGGGCGTGATATCCGGGGACGCGTAGACCGTGGTGGGGAACCTGCTGCGCGTGTCCGTCCCGGAGGGGAAGGTCTGGACGTTCCCGCGTGTCTCGTAGCGCGCCTCGTGCCGGGTGGCCGTCGGGGTGGTGCCGACCGCTCCGCCGCCCGTGGCGACCGAGCCGATCCAGTCCGCGCCGTTCCACCGGTAGACCAGGTTGTCCTGCGTGCTGAACACGAGCTGGCCGGGCAGCGGGTCGGTGATCATCGCGCGGATGTCGGCCAGCGACGTGCACACGGGCAGGCTCGGCACGCGCCACTTCTCGCCGTCGTTGATCTCCAGCCAGCGCTTGTCCTGCCGGTAGGTGGTGATCCCGTTGTAGCTGTGGACGCCGTCGCGGTCGCCGACCCCTCGGCTCGGCATGATCCCGCCGAGCCCGACCACCCAGCCGGGCCGGCGGTCGTCGATCAGGTCCGTCGTGATGGTCCTGGTCCCCGCCGGGACGCGCACCCGCGCCAGCTGCATGTAGTCGCCGCCGGGGGTCGGCTCCCCCGGCGTCGACGACGGTTCGCCGACGATCTGCTTGACCACGAAGCCGTTGGACGTGTCGCCGTAGAACTTGTCCGTCTGCTGGGCGACGATCAGGTCGATCCGCCCGTTGGAGGAGTGCGCCGGGTTGTCCTTGAGCAGGTCGAGCGTCTTGACCGCGTCCAGCGTCTGCACGTAGCTGCCGACCCCGCGGCTCGCGCGCATGAACATCTGGAACGGCTGGATGGTCACCGTTCCGTCCGGTGTCGGCGACGCCGCGGCGACCAGGCCGGGGTTTCCGGCGGTGGGCCGGAGGCCGTTGCGGGACAGCACCGGGCCCGGGCCGGACTGCAGGGCCGCGCTCAGCGCCAGCCGCGCGTCTTCGGTGGTGATGACGCCGTTCGGCGAGTCGGACACGGCCCACGAATTGCGCTCGGCCATGGTGTTCCCCCTCCAGTCAGATGATGGCGTGCCGCCAGCGCCCGGTGAGCGACGCCTTCGGGTCGTAGGACGCGGCGGTGAAGTCGACCTGGACCGCGCCGTTCGCGGGGATCGGGAACCAGCCGCGGGTGAGCAGCCGGTCGCTCCGGTTGACCCCGTTGAGCAGCACCGTCCGCGCGTCGGTGTCGATGGTCAGCACCTGCTCGTCCCCGACGGTGAAGGTGTCGTCGAACACCAGCCGCTCGCCGGTGTCCCGGTTGGCGATCACCGGGCCGGTGACCGGGCCGCGGATCTCCCACACCGGCCAGCTGGCCGCGCCGCCCGCGTTGACCGCGCGCAGCCGGCCGCCCTGCTTGCCGGTGCCGAACACCAGCCGGAAGGTGAGCGGGAACGGCAGGCCGTCGGCCGGGGGCGACGGCAGCGCGGTGACGTCGCGCTGCTCCGCGACCGAGTACAGCCGCGGATCCGTGGCCTGCCACTGGATCGCGCCGGTGGTGTAGCCGAGCGCGTAGTACTTCTCGACGTTGATGGTCCGCCGGACGCACCGGGCGTTCGCCAGCCAGCTCTCGCCGTCGAGCCGCACGACGAGCGGCTCCTCCAGCGGCCGCTCCGCCGGTGCGGTGATCGTCCGCAGGGTCGTGACGACCGCGCCGAACTCGGCCGCCGGCACGCCCTTGACCAGGTAGGACAACGTGACCGTGCGCTGACCGGCCAGCTGGTTGCCCTGGAACCCGCCGTGGCGGCCGGGCCGGTCGGGGTTGTCGGCGCGCATCTCCGGCAGGTCGAGCCAGCCTTCGAGCTTGCTCATCCGGAACGGGCTGCCCGAGCCGAGCAGTGTGCCCCGCCACTCCAGCTGGCCGTCGGCGGTGATCAGGTCCCCCGCGCTCACTCAGCCACCCCCTCGGGACATCCAGTCCAGGTCACCCGCGATGTCGGCCGGGGTCTGGCTGGGTGTGGCGTAGAAGTTCTCGATGTGCACCACGGCCCGGTCCGGCCGCGGCACGTCCGCGGCGAACCCGGCGCCGGCGAAGGCCAGTGCCCGCGGCTGGACGGTCGAGAGGTCCCCGAGCCGGCTCGCCACCAGGCCGGCCAGCTGGGTGGACGCCCGCGCCACCGCGCCGCTGGTCTGCTCGATGCCCTGCGCGAGCCCCAGCGGCACCCAGCGGCCGAGCTCGGCGGCCACCTTCGACGGGGAGTTGATGCCGAGGATCGACTTGATCGGGCCGGGGATGATGTCCTTGATCAGCCCGATGATCTTGTCCTTGATCCACGTGGCCGCGTTCTTGATGCCGTTCCACAGGCCCTCGAGGATCGACCGGCCGACGTCGAGCAGGAGGTTCCCCAGGTTCCCGAGCGCGCCCAGGATCATCCCGGGGAGGCCGCCGAGCCACGACAGCAGCTCGCCGAGCTTCCCGACGGCGCCGCTGGCGATCGAGCCGAACCAGCCGAGCACCATCCCGGGCAGCCGGCCCAGCCAGCCGATCGCGGCGATGACGCCGTTGATCGCGACCTGGATCGCCGCGACGATCGCGTTCCACACCATCACGAGGAAGTCCCAGATGGCCTGGAACGCGGCCTTCGTCCACGCGACGATCGTGTCCCAGTTCGCGATGATCAACGCCACGAGCGCGACGACCGCGGCGATGATGAGCGGGATCGGCCCCATCGCCAGCAGCCACGCCGCGGCCATCTTGGCCCCGGCGATCAGCGATTCGACGCCCATCATGATCCAGGCCCCGACCACCTGGGCGGCGGTGGCGAGCGCGGCCCAGCCCATCAGTCCCCATTGGAAGACCTGCTGGATCATCGTCCCGAGGGAGATCGCGCCGGAGATCGCCGCCTGCGTCGACATGGCGATCCAGGAAGCCACGGTCGTGGCCGCCGAGACCACCGCCGAAGCGGCCATCGTGGCGAACGAGGCGATCATCCCGGCCGCGGCTATCGCGGCCTGGATCCCGACTTGGACGAGCGCGGGCAAGAAGAACGTGAGAAGCGCGCCGCCCACGATCATGATCGGGGTCTTGTTGGCCTCGATCCAGCTCGCCAGGGCCTGGAACACCGGCACCACCGTGCCGGAGATGAACCCGGAAACCGCGGCGAGCGCCGGCTGGAAGTTCTGGGAGATGAAGCCGAGCGCCGCGTTCAAGCCGGCTTGGATTCCCTGGCCCAGCAACGCGATCACGGGTCCGCTGAGGATCGACAGCAGCCCGCCGCCCAGCGCCGTCGCGGCCTGGATCCCGATGTTCGCCGCGGTGCCGACCACCGGGCCGTGCGCCGCGCTCAGCCGCTGCGACACGCCCGCGCCCCAATCGTCGGCGCTCTTGAGCATCAAGTTCTTGGCTTCGTCGAACTTCTTCTGCATTTCGCCGAGCACGGCCTTGAACTGCTCGTCGTTGATGCTCAGGTTCGCGGTGAAGTCACCGATCGTCAACGCCATCGCACACCCCCTCCCTACAGGTTGCCGATCACCGAGCGGGCCGTCTCCCCGTCGACCTCGACCGGCTCGTCCTTGGTCACCTGGCGCCACACGCTCTCCGGGGACAACCCGGAAACGAGCGCGGCGAACTCCCACCAGGACAGGCCGTCGTCGAGGTCGGCCATCAGGTCGCGGCCGTACTCGCGCCGCCAGTCCGCGTAGAGCAGCCGCCAGTGGCGCAGGATCAGGCGGATGGCGTGTTCGCCGTCGCCCCCGTCACGCTCGGCGCGGGGGCCTGACCGTTTCCCGGGTTCTGCTGCCGGTTCTGGTAGAGCTGCTGGCAGGTGCCGAGCACGTCGGGCAGGTCGTCGATCTCCAGGCCGCGGTTGAGGATGTCGACCAGGTTCTGCTCGCCCAGCAACGCGGAAAGCATGTCGAACGCCTCTTCGGCGCTGACCTCGTCCGCGGCCGCCCGGCCGTTCTTCTTCGCGGACACCGCGAACAGGATCAGCTTGGCGGGCAGGGAATGCGGCAGCGTGTAGACCTTGCCGAGGATGCGGATGCGCGGCGCCACGCGGGCCGCCTTGCGCTCGCGCCAGGCCTCGTCGAAGTCGTAGTCGACGGTGAGCTGGGCGTCCGGGACGCCGGTCGGCTCGGTCATTCGCCGTCCTCCGCGACACTCGCGCTGACGGCCGCGGTGGCGGACGGGCCGGACCGGGTGACCGTGGCGACCCAGGCGTACTTGTCGTTGTTGCCACCGCCGTGCTCGCCGAGGCTGAAGGTCGCGTTCCAGACCTTCCACTGCGTGTCCACCGGGTGCCGGAAGCGGATCTTGCCGACGCTGGCGAACCCGACCTGCGTGGCCAGCGCCTCGACGCGCGCCTGCCCCGGGTCCTGCGAGCCGTTCGTGGGGTCCTTCAGCAGGAACCCTTCCAGGGCGAGCGTCGCGCCGCGCTGGATGACCTCCTGCTCGTAGTTGCCCGCCGAGTCGAACGTCGTGGTGTCGACGACTTCTTCGTTCTCGCCGGCGTTCGGCACGGCGGAGTTGAGGCCCCCGATCGGCGTCCAGGTGGTGCCGTTCGTCTCGGCGACCTGGATGATGATGTCCCGGGCGTTGATCTTGACAGTGGGCATCGACGCTCCCCTTTTCGATACTGCTTGTGCGATGCGGAAAAGCGAGGTTCAGGCGCGGTTGCCGACGGGCCGGTGCAGCTCCATCCGCAGCGCGACCGACCATTCGTCGCGGTCGCCCGCGTCGCGTCCGACGTAGACCGGGCCGGCCTGCGTGCCGACGCTGGAGACGAGCCAGGTGTTCCCGGGCAGCCGCCGGTTTCCCAGTCCGTGCACGGCGTCATAAACGGCCTGGGCCTTCGCCTCGGCCGCGACGGCGTTCTTCGCGACACCGCGCACGCGGATCTGGACCACGGGTTCGTCGTAGGGAAGCCGCGCGTCGGACTCGGCGCCGGGAAGCCGGCTCAGGACGAGCGCGGCGTCCGGGGTGGCGGGCATGGCGAGCAGGAAGATGTCCCCGCCGGTTCCGGTGGATTCGTAGTTCCCCAGCCCCAGTTCCTCAAGCAGCGCAGCGACTTCTTCGAGAAACGTCAACTTGGCCCCCCGGCCTCTCCCCCAGTGCTGACGCCAGCTTGCCCGACGTCCGAAGAATCGTCAACTGTCCGTTTCTGCCAAAAAACGGGACGCGCCGGAGACGGTCATCGTCCACACTGGGCACGTGCTGCTCACGATCTCGACGACCCGGAACCCCGCTACCGACTTGGGTTTTCTCCTGCACAAGCACCCGGAGAAAGCGCAGTCGGTCGCGTTGTCGGCCGGTTCGGCGCACGTTTTCTACCCGGAGGCGTCGGAAGATCGCTGCACCGTCGCCTTGTTCGTCGAAATCGACCCGGTCGCGCTCGTGCGCGGGGGCGGGACTTCGCTGACGCAGTACGTCAACGACCGGCCGTACGCCGGTGGCTCGTACCTCGCGGTCGCGCTGCGGGGCGCGTTCACGACAGCGCTCGCGGGCCGCTGCGCCGCGCGTCCGGAACTCGTCGACGAGCTTTTCGAACTGGAGATCCGGGTGCCGTCGCTGTCCGCGCGGGGCGGTGCCGAAGTGGTGCGCAAATTGTTCGAGCCGCTGGGCTGGCGCGTCGCGACCGCGCCGATCCCGCTCGATCCGGAATTCCCGCAGTGGGGCGAGAGCCGCTATGTCGACTTGACGCTCACCGGCACGCACCGCGTCGCCGACGCGCTGCGCCACCTCTACGTCCTGCTGCCCGCGCTCGACGGCGGCAAGCACTACTGGGTCGGGCAGGACGAGGCCGACAAGCTGCTGCGCGCCGGCGAAGGCTGGCTCGCCGGGCACCCCGAGCGGACGCTGATCACCACCCGCTACCTGGAGCGGCGCCGCCCGGTCGTGCACTACGCGCTTTCGCGGCTGGCCGAGGCCGACGACGTCCCGGCGGAGGCCGAGGCGGTGGTGACCGAGGTGCCGGACCGCCCGGAGAGCCTCGCGTCGCAGCGCCACGGCAGCGTGCTCGCCGCGTTGCGGGCCGCGGGCGCGCGGCGAGTCCTGGACCTGGGCTGCGGCACCGGCGCGCTGCTGCGCGTGCTCGAGCAGGACCGGTCGTTCACCGAGATCGTCGGCGTCGACGTCTCCGCGAGCGCCCTGGACGTCGCCGAGAAGCGGCTGAAGGACGGCTCCCGCGTCACGCTGCGGCAGTCCGCGCTCACCTACGCCGACCCGGCGCTGGCCGGGTACGACGCCGCCGTGCTGATGGAGGTCGTCGAACACGTCGACGTGGAGCGGCTCCCGGCCCTGGAACACGCCGTGTTCGGGGTCGCGGCGCCGCGGACGGTGCTCGTCACGACGCCCAACGCGGAGTACAACCGGCTGTTCGAGTTCCTGCCGATGGGGCATTTCCGGCACTCCGATCACCGGTTCGAATGGACGCGAGCCGAGTTCCGCGCCTGGGCGGACGGCGTCGCGACCCGGCGCGGCTACGACGTCCGGTACCTGCCGATCGGACCGGAGGACCAGGAATCGGGACCGCCGACCCAGCTGGCGGTCTTCACCACCCACGAGGAGGTGACCGCGTGAAGCTGACCGTTCCCGACATGTCGCTCGTCGTGCTCGTCGGCGCTTCCGGCTCCGGCAAGTCGACGTTCGCGCGCACGCACTTCGCGCCGACGCAGGTGCTCTCCAGCGACTTCTTCCGCGGGCTCGTCGCCGACGACGAAAACGACCAGTCGGCGTCGGCCGAGGCGTTCGACGCGCTGCACTACGTCGCGGCGAAGCGGCTCGCGGCCGGGCGGACGACCGTCATCGACGCGACGAACGTCCAGCGCGCGTCGCGGGCGAGCCTGGTGAAGCTCGCGAAGGACCACGACGTGCTGCCGACGGCGATCGTGCTCGACCTGCCGGTCGCGGTCTGCGCGGCGCGCAACGCTTCCCGGCCGGACCGCGACTTCGGCGACCACGTGATCCGGCGCCAGCGCGGCGAGCTGCAGCGGTCGCTGAAGTCGTTGGAGCGTGAGGGTTTCCGGCGCGTGCACGTGCTGCGCGGCGAGGCCGAAGTGGCCGAGGCGGAGATCGTCTTCGAGCCGCTGCGCAACGACAAGCGCGAGCTGACCGGGCCCTTCGACGTGATCGGCGACGTCCACGGCTGCGCGGCCGAGCTCGAGGAGCTGCTGGCCGAGCTGGGGTACGTCGACGGCGTCCACCCGGCCGGGCGGACCGCGGTGTTCGTCGGCGACCTCGTCGACCGCGGCCCGGACACCCCGGGCGTGCTGCGGCGGGTGATGGGGATGGCCGCGGCCGGGACCGCGCTGGTCGTGTGCGGCAACCACGAGCAGAAGCTGGTGCGCGCGCTGCACGGGCGGAAGGTCAACGCCGCCCACGGGCTCGCGGAGTCGCTGGCGCAGCTCGACGCCGAGACGGAGGAGTTCCGCCGGCAGGCGCACGAGTTCTGCGACGGGCTGATCGCGCACTACGTCCTCGACGGCGGCAACCTCGTCGTCGCGCACGCCGGGCTGCCCGAGCGGTACCACGGGCGCGCGTCCGGACGGGTGCGGAGCATGGCGCTCTACGGCGACACGACCGGCGAGACCGACGAGTACGGCCTGCCCGTGCGGCTGCCGTGGGCCCGGGACTACCGCGGGTCGGCGATGGTCCTCTACGGGCACACCCCGACGCTCGAACCGGAGTGGGTCAACAACACGATGTGCCTCGACACGGGGTGCGTGTTCGGCGGGAAGCTGACCGCGCTGCGCTACCCGGAGCGGGAAGTCGTCTCCGTGCGGGCGCACCGCGTCTGGTACGAGCCTTCGCGGCCGCTCGACGCGTCGCGGCCGCTGGGCGGGCGCGAGCCGGCGGTGCTGGAGCTGGCCGACGTCACCGGGAAGCGGATCGTGCAGACCGCGCACCACGGCCGCGTCGGCGTCTCGGCGGAGCAGTCGGCGGCGGCACTGGAGGTGATGAGCCGGTTCGCGGTCGACCCGCGGTGGCTGGCCTACCTGCCGCCGACGATGGCGCCGTGCTCGACGTCGTCGCACTCCGACTATCTGGAGCGTTCCGAGGAGGCGTTCGCCGAGTACCGCGCGGCGGGTGTGGAGTCGGTGCTGTGCGAGGAGAAGCACATGGGCTCGCGGGCCGTGGTGCTGGTGTGCCGGGACAGCGGCGTCTCCCGGTTCGGCATCGAGGGCGGCGGCGCGGTGTACACGCGCACCGGGCGGCCGTTCTTCCCGGCTTCGCAGAACGATGCGCTTCTGACCGACGTGCGCACCGCGGCGGCCGGGCTGTTCGACGAGCTGAAGTCGGACTGGCTGCTGCTCGATACCGAGCTGCTGCCGTGGAGTGCGAAGGCGGGCTCGCTCATCTCTTCCCAGTACGCCTCGGTGGGGGCGGCCGCCGAGGCCGTGCTTCCGGCGGCGGTCTCGGCGTTGACGACGGCGTCCGCGCGGGGCATCGACGTCTCGGACCTGTTGGCACGCACGTCTTCCCGGTCGTCCACAGTGGAGTCCTACCGGGACGCGTACCGGCGGTACTGCTGGCCGACGTCGGGGCTGGACGGCGTGCGGCTGGCGCCGTTCCAGCTGCTGGCGTCGGAGGGAGCGACCTACCACGACCGGCCGCACTCGTGGCACCTCTCGGTGCTGGACGGCCTCGCGGGCCCGCGCTTCCAGCGGACGCGGACCCTCGCGGTGGACCTGCTGGACGCCGCGTCGGTGGCCCAGGGGGTCGCGTGGTGGGAGGAGCTGACGGCGTCGGGCGGCGAGGGCATGGTCGTCAAGCCGGCGGCCAACCTGACCCGGGGCACGCGCGGGCTGGTCCAGCCGGGGGTGAAGGTCCGCGGGCGTGAATACCTGCGGATCATCTACGGGCCGGACTACACGCTGCCGGAGAACCTCGAGCGGCTGCGCAAGCGCGGGCTGAACCGCAAGCGCATGCTGGCGCTGCGCGAATACGCGCTGGGGCTGGAGGCCCTGGAGCGCATAGCGCGGGGCGAGCCGCTGTGGCGGGTGCACGAGTGCGTGTTCGCGGTGCTCGCCCTGGAGTCGGATCCGGTGGACCCGCGGCTCTGAGCAGCGCCCCAATGTGGCCTTCGGTGCGTCCAACGCACCCAAGGCGGCCTTCGGTGCGCTGAATCAGCACTGCGGCGCGTAGCGCCTCCGTTGAGGGTGGCGGTGGGGGCATCGGTGGAGCAACCAAGGCCGCCTTGGGGCGCCGGCCGTGGTTGCGCTGTGAGCTAGCTGTCGGCTTTGGTGGCCGGGGAGTCCGCCGAAGCGGGCTTCTCGGCCGCCGCCGGCTCGTCGGCCTTCGCCTCGGGCTGCTCCGCGGCGGTCTCCTCCGCGGGCGGGTCGTCGAAGCTGGCCGGGACGCGCTTCAGGTGCTTCGTCATCGAGCGGACCAGGAACGCCACCGCGATGAGGAACAGGATCAGCACCAGGAAGCCGACCGGAGAGGACTTGCCGAAGTCCTCTCCCTGCCCGCCGTTGTCGCCGTCACCCGGCTGCTGCGTCAAGACCAGGGCCGACGCGGTCACCGGAAGCGCCACGCCGGCCGGCAGCGTCAGACTCATGTGTTCACCTTCTCCTCGATGCCGATGCCGGCGAACAGGTCGTCCTCCGGCAACGTGCTGTCGACCTGCGACTTGACCAGCTCGTACTCCTCGGTCGGCCAAGTCTGGCGCTGGATCTCCAACGGGACGAAGAACCAGCGGCTGTTCGGGTCGATCTGCGTGGCGTGCGCCTTCAGCGCCTCGTCCCGCACCTCGAAGTATTCACCGCACTCGACGCGGGTCGTCACCCGCTCCATCACATCGGCGCGGTCGGGGTCCCACTTCGCCAGCCACTCGGTGTACGGCGACTCGAGCCCGGCCTCCTTCAGCGCCTCGTCGAAGGCCATCATCCGGGCCTTCGAGAAGCCGTGCATGTAGTACAGCTTCAGCGGCTGCCACGGCTCGCCCGCGTCGGGGAAGCGGCTCGGGTCCGGCGCCGCGTCCCACGCCGCCATCGACACCTCGTGCGTGCGGATGTGGTCGGGGTGCGGGTAACCGCCGTTCTCGTCGTACGTCGTGATGACGTGCGGGCGGAACTCCCGGATCACGCGCACCAGGGCCTCGGTCGACTCCTCGAGCGGCACCACCGCGAACGAGCCCTCGGGCACCGGCGGCAGCGGGTCGCCCTCCGGCAGGCCGGAGTCGACGAAGCCCAGCCAGCGCTGGCTCACCCCGAGGATCTTGGCCGCGCGGGCCATCTCCTCGCGGCGGATCTCGCTCATGTTCGCCAGCACCTCGGGCCGGTCCATGGCCGGGTTGAGGATGCTGCCCGCCTCGCCACCGGTGCACGTGACGACCAGCACCTCGTGGCCTTCGGCGGCGTAGCGCGCCATCGTGGCGGCGCCCTTGCTCGACTCGTCGTCCGGATGCGCGTGCACGGCCATCATCCGCAGGCGCGGCTTGGCGGTCTTCGTCAGCTGGTCCACCATGCTGCGAACGACTCCTTCTCTACCCGTATTCCGCGACCCACCTGCGGGCCGCCCACCCAGCGGGCGGATACTCGAAGCCGTACCCGCCCCACCATTGTCCCCACGGGTACGACAAGAACGAGCAGGAGGCCCCGCGTTGGCAGGCGGACCGGCGGAAACGGCAGCGCCCGTGCTGCCCGAAGGCCGGTACGGCACCGCGCGGGCGAAGGCGCCCCGGCGCTGGCGCCGGTGGCTGTTCCTGGCCATCGCTCTGCTGGTCAGCGGCGTGATCGCGTGGGTCGCGTACGTCAACCTCGGGTCCACGCCGATCGATGCCGAGCGCGTCGCCTTCAGCGGCGAACCGGGCAACGCGATGCAAATCACCATCAACGTGACGCGGGACGACGACAACCGGCCGGGCGTCTGCATCGTCCGGGTCCGCGACAAGACCGGCGCCGAGAGCGGCCGCAAAGAGCTCCTGATCCCCGCCGGCGCGAAGTACAGCAGGATGACCACGACGATCAAGAGCATCGGGGAGCCGGTGACGGCCGACGTGTACGGCTGCTCGTACGACATACCAGACTACCTGTCAACCCCATAGCGGCCAACGGGGTGAACCGCGCGCCCAACGCCCACGGCGCGCGGAATTAACGGGCGTCGACCTGTCGCGCCGTGATAGTCTGACCCCTCAGCACGGCCCACGACGGGCCGTGTTTTTCCTTTATCTCAGCCACGCGGGCACCTAGGCCCGTGTGGGCCGGCTTGAACACGCAAGCCTGGCAGGCCCGACGAGGAGATGGTGACCGTGAGCGACACCAAGGTGACCTGGCTGACCCAGGATGCCTACGACCGGCTCAAGCACGAGCTCGACGAAATGATCGAGAATCGTCCGGTCATCGCCGCGCGCATCAACGACAGCCGCGAAGAGGGCGACCTCAAGGAGAACGGCGGCTACCACGCCGCCCGTGAGGAACAGGGCCAGGCCGAGGCGCGCATCCGGCACCTGCAGGAGCTGCTGCGCTCGGCCAAGGTCGGCGAAGCGCCCGCGAACGACGGCACCGCCGGCCCCGGCAAGGTCCTCACCGTCCGCTACGAGGGCGACGACGAGGACGAGAAGTTCCTGCTCGCCACCCGCGAAGAGGGTGCTGAGGGCGAGCTCGACGTGTACTCCCCGGAGTCGCCGCTGGGCAAGGCCCTGCTCGGCGCCAAGGAGGGCGAGTCGCGCGAGTACGAGCTGCCCAACGGCAAGCTGCAGAAGGTCACTTTGGTCAAGGCGGTTCCGTACGCCGACACCAAGTAGTCACGGCTAGCGTGTGCTCCCAGGATTCACATTCTGGGAGGACATTGTCGTGAGCACCGAACCGATTTGCCTGGCCTGCGGCATGCAGTACGCCGTGGCCCGCGACGACTGCCCGGTCTGCGAGGACGAACGCCAATACGTCCCGCAGTCCGGGCAGCAGTGGACGAACCTCGCTTCGCTGCGTGAGAGCGGCACGTACACGCCTCGGATCGAAGAGCAGGGCCCGGGCATCATCGGCGTCGGCTCGAACCCGGGCTTCGCGATCGGCGAACGCGCGCTGCTGGTGCGGGCGCGGTCCGGCAACTTCCTCTGGGACTGCGCCGCCTACCTCGACGACGCGCTGGTCCAGCAGGTTCGCGACCTGGGCGGCATCTCCGGCATCGCGATCAGCCACCCGCACTACTACACGACGATGGTGGAGTGGGCGCACGCGTTCGACGTGCCGATCTACCTGCACGAAGACGACCAGCAGTGGATCGGCCGGCCCGACCCGGCGATCAAGCTGTGGTCCGGCACGACCCTGGACGTCGCGGACGACCTGCGCCTGATCAACCTCGGCGTGCACTTCACCGGCGGGACGGTCCTGCACTGGCCGGACGGCGAGGAGGGCCGCGGCGCGCTGCTGTCCGGCGACATCGTGCAGGTGATCCCCGACCGCACGCACGTGGGCTTCATGTACAGCTACCCGAACCTGGTTCCCGAGCGCCCGCACATCGTGCGTCGCGCGGCCGAGCTGCTGGCGGGGTACCGCTTCGAAGCGATCTACGGAGCTTGGTGGGACGCGATCGTGCGCACCGACGGCTTCGAGGTGGTCCAGCGCTCGGCGAAGCGCTACCTGGCCCAGGTCATCGACGAAGCCTGAGCAGTCTGCCGCGGCTGGTCGTGAGTGTTCAGTCAGGTTCTGACCCGACTCAGCACTCACGACCGCGCGGTGCGCTCCAGCAGGGGTCGGACCCGCGGCGGCACCGGGGTCGACAAAGCGATCGACGTCGACGTCCGCAGCACGTCCGGGACCCCCACCACCTCGTCGATCACCCGCTGCAGGTCGTCGTTGCCCCGCGCCACCATGCGGACGAACAGGTCGCCCACGCCGGTCGTCGCGTGGACCTCGCACACCTCGTCGATCGCCGAAAGCGCTTCCGCCACCTCCGCGCGGCGGCCCTGGGCGATCTCCAGCACCGCGAACGCCGTCAGGCCGTAGCCCATCGCCGCCAGGTCGAGCTCCGGCGGGAAGCCGCCGAGGATGCCGCGCTCGGTCAGGCGGTCCAGCCGCGCCTGGACCGTCCCGCGCGCCACCCCCAGCCGGCGCGCGCTCTCCAGCACCCCCAGCCGCGGGGAGTCCGTCAGCAGCAACAGGAGACGCGCGTCCAATGCGTCGAGGTTCTCCGACATCGCTCTCTTCCCTGCACAAGTTGTCCACGATGACAGCCGATGTCCGGCATCCACTGAGCATATTGTTTAGCGAAATCTGAGTCCATTGCGCATTTTGCCGTACAGGATGATCCTTCGAGGTATGACCCAGACTGCCGAACCTCAGGGCGCGCTCGACGACGTCAGCTATGACCAGCTGCGTCAGCTCGTCGGGCTCGTCGACCACGACGCCTCGACCGACCCGTTCCCGGTCAAGGCCATGGACGCGGTGGTGTTCATCGCCGGCAACGCCACCCAGACCGCCTGGTACTACCAGATCGCGTTCGGGATGCAGCTCGTCGCGTACTCGGGCCCCGAGACCGGCGACTTCGAGCGCAAGTCCTACGTCCTCAAGTCCGGCTCGGCCCGGTTCGTCATCACCGGCGGCGTGCGGCCGGACTCGCCGCTGCTGGACCACCACCGCAAGCACGGCGACGGCGTCATCGACCTGGCGCTCGAGACCACCGACGTCGACAAGTGCGTCGAACACGCCCGCGCGCAGGGCGCGACCATCCTCGAGGAGCCGCACGACGTCTCCGACGAGCACGGCACCGTCCGCATGGCCGCCATCGCGACCTACGGCGAAACCCGCCACTCGCTGGTCGACCGGTCGCGCTACACCGGGGTCTACCTGCCCGGCTACGAGCCGCGCGAGAGCACGATCAAGCGGCCGGAAGGCGCGCCGAAGCGGCTGTTCCAGGCCGTCGACCACTGCGTCGGCAACGTCGAGCTCGGCAAGATGGACTACTGGGTCGACTGGTACCACCGCGTCATGGGCTTCGTGAACATGGCGGAGTTCGTCGGCGACGACATCGCGACCGAGTACTCCGCGCTGATGAGCAAGGTCGTCTCGAACGGCAACCACCGGGTCAAGTTCCCGCTGAACGAGCCCGCCGTGGCGAAGAAGAAGTCGCAGATCGACGAGTACCTCGAGTTCTACGGCGGCGCCGGCTGCCAGCACATCGCGCTGGCCACCAACGACATCATCGCCACGGTCACCGCGATGCGCGCCGCCGGCGTCGAGTTCCTCGACACCCCGGACTCCTACTACGACGACCCCGAGCTGCGCGCCCGCATCGGCAACGTCCGCGTGTCGATCGAGACGCTCAAGGAGCACAGCATCCTGGTCGACCGCGACGAGGACGGCTACCTGCTGCAGATCTTCACGAAGCCGATCGGCGACCGCCCGACCGTCTTCTACGAGCTGATCGAGCGCCACGGTTCGCTGGGCTTCGGCAAGGGCAACTTCAAGGCCCTGTTCGAGGCGATCGAGCGTGAGCAGGAGCGTCGCGGCAACCTGTAGTTTCACGAAACGGCGAAGGCCACCATCGGGCACCTCCGGGTCCCCTATGGTGGCCTTTGGCGTATTCGGGAACCGCGGGCGGCTCGGATCCGTCAGTGGGGAGAAGCAGAGAGAAGGGGCCGGGATGCCGGACAGCATCGACGCCAGCGACGCGATGATCGACAACTGGACCAAGCGGCTCGAGGAGAACGCCGCCCGGTACCAGGCGCTGGCCGATCGCATGCAGGGCCAGTCGGTCACCGAGCGGTCGAAGGACGGCACGGTCCAGGTGACCGTCGATTCGCGCGGCCTGCTGAAGAACCTCGTCATCGCCGAGACGGCGGCCGGCAAGCGGATGGCCGAGGTGTCGGCGCAGGTGATGCAACTGGTGCAGCGCGCGCAGGCCCGGATCCCGGAACTGCTGCAGCAAGCCATGACCGAGACCACCGGCACCGGCGACCAGGCCGCGGTGGAGATCGTCCGCGAGGCGCAGAGCACCTTCCCGGAACCACCGCCGGAGCCCGAGCCCGCGTTCCCGGAGCCCGACCGCGTCCGCCGGTTCCTGCCGGAGGACAACGACGAGCAGCCGCCGCCGCGCACTCCGCCAGCACCTCCGCAGCAGCAACAGCCACCGCGGCGCCGTCGCCCGGTCGACGACGGCGATGACGACGACTTCGGCGGACCGATTCTTTCCTGAGGGGGAACCGATGACGGATGTGGAACTCAGCACCGACCTGACGGCGCACGCGAAGCAGCTCGACGCCATCGGTGACGGGCTGCAGCAGGCCGTCGACGCGGCGAACCAGGTCAGCATGCCGACCGACGCGTACGGCATCCTCTGCCAGCCGTTCCGGATGATGCTGGACCCGGTCGAGCAGTACGGGATCGACGCGCTCAAGGACGCCGTGCAGGCGATGACCGCCGTCTCCGGCAAGGTCCGCGAAGCCGCGGCGGCCTACCACAAGTACGAGGCCGGGGTGGCCGACGACCTGAACAAGTCCGCGGGCGGTGCGTGATGCCCGAGGGCAACCCGCTCGTCGCCGACGCCAAGCAGGACCCGGACGGGCCGGGCGCGTTCACCGCCGGCAACGGTGACTACGGCTGGGCCGGCGGAATCGGCATCGCCGAGTCGTCGATGGACGCGTTCAACGGCATCAAGGACGGCGACTGGGTGTCCGGCGGGCTGGGCGTGCTCAGCCTGGCCGGGGAGATCGCGGGCGCCGCGATCGACCCGTTCGGCTACCTGATGTCGTCGGTGGCGTCGTTCCTGATGGAACACATCCAGCCGCTGAAGGACATGCTCGACTCCGTCGCGGGCAACCCGCCGGTGATCCAGTCCTACGCCGACACCTGGGGCAACGTCTCGAAAGCGCTGGGCGAGCGCAAGACCGACTTCGACAACGCGGTCAAGAACGGTACGGCCGGCTGGACCGGCCAGGGCGCCGACGCGTACCGGAAGTTCGCCGCCGAGCACAGCGACGCCCTTTCCGGTGCGGCGACGGTGGCCGGCGCGATCAGCACGGTCACGATGATCATGGGCCAGGTCGTCTCGTTCGTGCGCGAGACCGTCCGGCAGCTGATCGCGGACCTGGTCGGCAAGCTGATCGCCTGGGTGATGGAGGAGGTCTTCTCCCTCGGCTTCGGCACGCCGGTCGTGGTGGCGCAGGCGTCGGCCGCGATCGCCAAGTGGGGCAAGAAGATCGGGGAGCTGCTCAAGAAGCTCACCGACACGATCCGCAAGGTGTCGCCGCTGCTGTCGAAGCTGGTCGACCTCTTCGAGAAGATCGCCAAGGTCTTCGGCAAGGTGCTGGGCAAGGTCAGCGGCCTGGATGGGTTGAAGGTCAAAGAAGGCGGCTTCGTCCACAAGGTCCCCAAGGGCGAGGGCGGCGTCCACACGCGTGCTCACGGCGACGGTTCTTCCGGTGGCGACGGCGAAAGCTCGCACTCCGGCGACGGGGACGGTTCGCCGGACGGCGACTCGCCGAGCTCCGACCCGATGAACACCGGCTCGTCGCCGGATGCGGCCTCCCGCCGGAGTTCGAGCGGTGACGGAACCCGGTCGGACGGCTCACCATCGCACGCCGGGGACGATGCGCCGTCGGCGCACAGTGGTGACGGCTCGCCGGACAGCAGCCCCTCGGCGGTGCGCTCGGGTGAAAGCTCGCCTTCCCACACCGGGGGCTCGAGCCCGTCGCACGCGGCCGACGGCAGCCCTTCGCCGACGCGATCTCCTTCCCACGCAAGCGATTCGAGCCCATCGCCGACCCGCGGCAGCGACAGCACGCCCTCGCACGCCGGTGACAGCAGCCCCTCACCCACCCGCGGCGCTGACAGCACCCCGTCCCACGCGGGCGACAGCAGCCCCTCACCCACCCGCGGCAGCGACAGCACGCCCTCCCACGCAGGCAACAACTCACCTTCGCCCACCCGCGGCGCCGACAGCACGCCTTCGCACGCTGGGGACAGCAGCCCGTCACCGACGCGCGGCGCCGACAACACGCCGTCGCACGCCGGCGACAGCAGCCCGTCGCCTACTCGCGGCAGCGACGGCACGCCCTCCCACGCAGGCGACAACACGCCTTCGCACGCCGGAGACAGCTCTCCTTCGCGCGGGGGCGACAACAGCCCGTCCCCCACGCACTCCGGTTCCTCGCCCGCCGCGCGGTCCGACGCGCCCGGCTCGCACGCCGGCACCGACACCCCGAGCAACGCCGCCGCACCACCACGCGCCGACGGCACCACCTCCGCCAGCGGCACCGCGCCCACCGCTCCGCGCACCGGCGACCCGGGCACGGTCCCGTCGCCGCGGGGCGGGGACGGCGCCGCGTCCGGCGTGCCGCCGCAGGGTGGCGCGCCGATGACGGGCGGCGGCATGCCGCCCGGCGGGGCACCGGGTGGCGGCGCACCCGGTGGCGGCGGCTCCCCGCGCACCGGCGGCGGCCCCGGCTGGACCGGCACCCCGGGTAGCCCGGGCGCGCACGCCCCGCACGTCGACGCGCCCCGCGCTCCCCGCACCGGCGGCGACCTGCCCGCGGCCCGTCCACGCACGCCGGACGCCCCAGCTCCGGCCGCCCGCGGCTACGGCCCCGGCACGCACGCCCCCGACAACCGGCCGCACACTCCCGACGGCGGCACCCACCGCCCGCACGAGAACGCCCCCCACGAAACCGGCCCGCACGACCCGGACGCCGGCGGCCCGCCCCACCACGACGAGCCGCTGACCCCGGACGAGGTCAACGCGCGGCACTCGGAAAGCACGCCGTCGGGCAGCTCGTACCACGCCGGCGACCCCGACATGGGTGACCTGCCGCACCGCGTGCAGCCCGACCCGGACGGCCGCTACACCGTCGACGTGCACGTCACGCCGGACGGGCACGCCCGCATCGGCGACCGCCTCTACACGCCGGAGGAGTTCGCGGACATCCTGCGCCGCAACGGCGACTACGACGGCCGCCCGGTCCGCCTGATCGGCTGCGACGCGAGCTCGAACGACTTCGCGCACCGGCTTTCGCGCGAGCTCGACACCGAGGTCATGGCCCCGACGAAGCCGGCGTGGACCGACTCGCACGGCCGCGTCTTCTCCTCCGACTACGAGATCGGCCCCGACGGCCGGATGCGCCCGCGCATCCCGCCGGACGGCGAGTGGAACACCCACCACCCGGACGGTTCGACCCACCGCGCCGGCGACGACGGCTTCGCCCCGGACAGCCACCACGGCGACGCGCACGACGTCGACGCCGACAGCGCGCTCGCCCGGGGCAAGGACCACCCGGACATGCACGACCTGGACGAAGGCTGGCAGGAACCCGAGTTCAAGCGCCACGAGGACGTCACGCTCGGGCGGCACGAGCGGTTCCACGACCCGGCGAACCCCCGGCACCTCGAACCGAACACGCGCTACGAGGTCACGGACCCGGACGGGCGGTTCACGCGCGTCTACACGAACGGGGACGAGCCGCCGCGGATCACGCACGTCGACGCCGACGTGCCGAACACCCGCGTCGGGAACAGCAGCGTCGAGGTCGGCAACCCGGACGTGACCCACCTGCACGGCGACGTCGACTACCGGGTCAACACCGGCGAAGGGCACTTCGAGTTCCACACCGACGCGGACGGCCGTCCCGAGCTGGATATCGACCACTTCGACCCGCCGATGACCCCGCCCCCCGTCGAACGCCGGATCACCGAGTACGACCCGAGCCACAACGGCGACGGCCCCTTCGGCGCCACGCCCCCGGAAGACCTCAAGCCGAACAGCCGCTACGAGATCTACTCGAAGGCGCCCGACGGCACCGACCAGTGGCACGGCACCTTCTACACCAGTGGCGACAACCCGCCGGAGTTCACGCACATCAAGACGTGGCACGACAACGAGCGCGGCATGATCAACCCGGAGACGGGTGACAAGCACACGATGCACGACCAGCACGCGGGCCGCGCCGACGGCGTCCCGGTGCGCGGCGCGAAGTACGAGATCGGCGACATGCACTACCACGCCGACGAGCACGGGAACGCCGCCGTCTCGTGGGAGCCCGACTACACCAGCCCGGCGACCAAGCGCGTCAACACCGACGTGCAGGACCGGGTCGGCAAGATCGGCCAGGCCGACGACGCCACCAGCACGGTGAACCGCGGCGGCCACACCGCCGACCACCGCTCGGGCGGCCTGCAGGGACGGCTGGGCATGGTGCCGCAGGACTACTACCAGAACCACAGCGTGAGCGCGGACCCGGACAACTGGCGGCGGATGGAGATCGACCGCCAGACGTTCGAACGCCACGGCGGGGACCACGGCCCGGTGCGCGTTTACGCCGACGCGCCGTCGACCGGGGAGACTCCCGACCGGCTGCACGTGATGTCCGAGAGAATCCACCCCGACGGCACCCGCACTTACAACTACAGGAGCTTCCCGAATGTCGCGAACCCAGCCCCCGTGGTACCCCCCACCCGGACCTGAGCTCCGGGAGGCGGACGAGGACCAGGTGGTCCGCTGGATCGGCGGCTGGCTGATGGACGCCGCTCCCGAAGGCTGGCGGCGGATCGACATGACCGTCCGGCTGACCACCGCGGCCGAGGAGATCTCGCTGGCCGTGGTCATGCCGGACGGCGCCGCGGCGCGCATGGAGCCGCCGCCCGACGTGAGCCCGCTGCTGTTCGAGCTGCGGAACAAGAAGTACATGCGCGATCGCGGTACCTGGCTGTCGCTGCGGCTGGTCATCGAGCCCGACGGCGATTACCGCGTCTCCTACAACTTCGACCTCGATCCGCTGTGGGACCCGCCGCTCGACGCCGCCGTCTGGGACGAGGACTTCGAAGCCTTCTTCCGCGACGAGGAGTGGACGCCCGCCTGGTACCGCGAGGGCGTCAAGGGCGAAACCGGCGGGAAGCGAACCCCCGACGAACCCAACGCGCTGCTGAAGAACGTCGCCGACTACCTGAAGTTCACCCTGCCCGCGGGCTGGGACTACGTCCAGCTGCAGTACCGGGCGGTCGGCGACCACGAGGAGTCCGGCGCGGTCGTCCACTCGATCACCGGCACGGTCTACCCGTGGACCCCACCGGAGCAGGTGATCGACCTGCTCCGGCGCCACCGCGCGGCGTCGCTGTCCGACGGCCGGGGCACCTGGGTGAGCCTGAAGTACGAGATGAGCTTCCCCGAGTCGGTCAAAGCGCAGTTCAACGCGAACGAGGAGCCGGACTTCCGGCAGCGGCCGCCGGCCGAGGCGTTCGCCGAAGAGCTGCGCCGCTACCCGCGTTCCGAGCGGCGCACGCCGGACTGGCTGCGCCAAGGCGCCGAAGGGGCCTGACCATGACCCAGCCACCGGGACCGTTGCGGCCGGAGCAGCGCCACGAGCTCGTCCGGCAGATCGGCGCGGCGCTCACGGCGCAGGTGCCGCCGGGGTGGCAGCAGCTGCGCGTCGAGTACCGCGCCGCCGGCCGGCACGTCGAAACCGAGCTGCTGGTGACCGGCCCGGACGGGCTTCCCCGGCCGGTGCAGCCGCCGCCGGAGGCAGTGCGCCTGCTCGGGCTGCTGCGGTCGGGCATGTACCAGCCCGGGCTCGGCACCTGGCTCGGCGCGATCTTCGTCTTCGCGCCGGGGCAGCCGCCCGACGTCGACTTCGTGCGGCCCGACCTCGAACCGCCGTTCCGGCAGCAGCCGCCGCCGATCGGGTTCCAGGACGAGCTGCGCTTCTTCCCGCGCGCCGACGAGCACATCCCCGGCTGGCTGCGTGAGCGCGCCGGGCTGACCCCGCCGGCCTCCGGCGGCGAAGTCCGCACGCCCCGGATCTACGACGGCGTCGACGCGTCGGGCAAGCCGCTCGTCCGCCGTCAGCAGCTGATCCCGGCCGAGGCCGAGCGGGTGCTGGCGTACCTCGACGCGGCGCCGGTCATCCTGGCCTCGCGCAGCAACGGCCCGGACGCGTTCGCCCCGGACCGCGCGGACGCGGTGCCGATGAACTTCCGCACCGACGGCGCCTGGGCGTGGCCTGGGGCGGTGGCGTACTACCTGCGCGAGCACGGGGTGCCGCCGGATCCGGACCTGGTCGCCCACATCCGGGCCCGCCGCTTCACCGCACCGACGGACGTCCCCGAACCGGCGAAGGACCTGGCCCTCGCGGCGATCACCGGAGAACAGCCTCAGACAACCGTGTAACCAGCGTTCGTCAACGCGATCTCGAGGTCCTTGCAGTGCTCGGGACCCCGAGTTTCGAGCGCCAGGACGACATCTGCCTCGCCGAGGTCGAGGCTGCCGGAGATCCGCGAGTGCTCGACGTCGAGGACGTTCGCGCCCAGTTCGCTCACGCAGGACAGCACGCCCACCAGCGACCCCGGGCGGTCGGGGACCCGCAGGTGGAGGCGCAGGTAGCGGCCGCCCGCCGTCATGCCGTGCTGGATGATCTGCAGGAGCAGCACCGGGTCGACGTTGCCGCCCGAGAGGATCGCGACCACCGGGGGCTCGAAGACGCCGGGGTGCTGCAGCAGCGCCGCGACCGTCGCCGCGCCCGCCGGCTCCACCACCAGCTTGCGGCGCTCCAGGCAGAGCAGCACCGCGCGGGAGAGGGACTGCTCGGAGACCGTCACGACGTCGTCCACCAGCGACGCGACGTGCGCGAAACTGACCGGGCCCGGCTCGCCGACCGCGATCCCGTCGGCCATCGTCGAGGTCGAGCTCAGCCGGACCGGCGCGCCCTGGGCCAGCGACGGCGGGTACGCGGCCGCCTCTTCGGCCTGCACGCCGACGACGCGGACGTCCGGGCGCACCGCCTTGACCGCCGACGCGACCCCGCCGACCAGCCCGCCGCCGCCGGTCGCGACCAGGATCGTCTTCACGCCCGGCACCTGCTCGAGGATCTCGAGACCGACGGTGCCCTGGCCGGCGATGACGTCCGCGTGGTCGAAGGGGTGGATGAACACCGCCCCGGTCCGCTCGCCGAACTCGATCGCCGCGGCGAGGGTCTCTTCCAGCAGTGCGCCGTGGAGGTGGACATCGGCGCCGTACCCGCGGGTGGCGGCGAGCTTCGGCAGCGGCGCCCGCAGCGGCATGAACACGGTGGACTGGGCGCCGAGCAGCGACGAAGCGAGCGCGACGCCCTGCGCGTGGTTGCCGGCACTGGCCGCGACGACGCCGCGGTCGCGCTCGGCCTGGCTCAGGCCGTGGATGCGGGTGTAGGCGCCGCGGATCTTGAACGACCCCGTGCGCTGCAGGTTTTCGCACTTCAGGTGCACCGGACCGCCGTGGAGCTTGCGCAGGTCGCGCGCGTGCTCCATCGGCGTCACCCGGGTCACTCCGCGTAGGAGTTCCCGGGCGGCCTGGATCCGCTCGATGGTCACGAGTTCCATGGCCGGAGGTTATGCCACTCAGGAACTCCACAGGTTGACCGGACCGGAGGCCGGGTACTCTGGGCGTGTCAACACACGGTAAACAGGGAGCAACCATGGCACGGGGGAACGACGCGGACGCCACCCGGCGGAGTCGCGCGACCCGGTCGGCCGGCCTGCTCCCGCTGGTGATCGGCGTGGCCTCGGCGGCCGCCCTCACCGGAGCGGCGTACTTCACGGTGGACAGCGCCTCGTGCGGCTCCCCGGCCCAGTACATCCGCCACGACAGCCACGTGGAGCTGGTGGGCGGCTGCGTGGACGGCGCGACCCTGCCGGCGACGGGCACCCCGAAGTCGGGCGGCGTCGTGCACGGCAACTACAACCCCTGACCGCAGGCTTTCCGGCGCCAACCGCCGGCCGAGCTTCGCCCCGGCCGGCTCACCTCGCTGTGCCCCGTCACCCAAGCGCCCCAATGTGGCGTTGGTTGCGTCCCACGCACCCAATGTGGCGTTGGGGGGGGGCGGCGCATCGCGACC